>JAFPYA010000144.1 GCA_017412445.1 Clostridia bacterium | reverse complement strand
TGGGTAGCACGGGCTATACGCTGCTTAGCAACCTCAGCATCACTGGCACCGTGACGCCCACGCCCACCGCTGCCACGGAGACGTTTACGCAATTGCCCGTGCCGATTCAGTACAGGGTGAAGGTCTCCTACGCCAACGTGTACTCCTCACCCAGCACCTCCGGCGGACTGGTTACCCGCGTGAGCGCAGACTTCCGCATGACCGTGACTGCGGTAAGCGCCACCTGGGCTTACGCGCGCTTTAGCGACAACATAACGGGCTATGTGCTCTTAAGCGCTATAGAACCCGTTGTGACGCCCACGATTACGCCTACGCCCACTCCCACCGCGACGCCCACTCCCACCGTGACGCCCACGCCCACAGCCGAGCCCGTGACGTTTGTCGAGGTGCACAACATGTACGCAAGCGCCAAGCGCGACGGCACTACGATATACAGAAGCACCAGCGTGTACGATACGTGGACGGTGGTCTCGAGCAAGAGCGAGTTTCTGCTGACCGGCATAGGCGGCAGGTGGCTGAGAATACAGAATCCCGCAAACAGCTATATCGCCTATGTATTGGCCGATGAATTCAATACCTACGAAAAGCCCGTGGTAACAACAACGCCGACTGTGACACCCACGAGCACGCCTACAGCAACGCCGACCGCTACGCCAACAGTCGAGCCTACGGCGACGCCGACACCTACGCCGACAATCGTGCCTACGGCGACGCCGACACCTACGCCGACAATCGTGCCTACGGCGACGCCGACACCTACGCCAACAGTTGAGCCTACGGCGACACCGACAACCAGGCCGACAGTCGAGCCTACGGCGACACCGACACCTACTCCTGTACCGACCCCGACTGAAGAGCCTACGCCCACGCCTGAACCGACACCAACTGAGGAGCCGACGCCTACGCCCACTCCCGAGCCGACGCCCACGCCTACTCCCGAGCCGACGCCTACGCCTACTCCGGATCCGACGCCCACGCCTACTCCGGAACCGACACCCACGCCCAGGCCGAGCTACGATCCCAACTGGATCTACGACATGAGCAAGGTGACACAATTCCAGGATAAGCTCATATCCATGGGCTGGCTCGACAGGGATACGCTGGTTGTGCTGGGCACATATGGCACGCTCGACGACGTGACTTACGAGGCCATATGGAATGTGCAGCAGTACGCGAACGATCCGGCCATGAAGTCCGTAAGGGACGCCGGCGGCTTTTACCGCAAAAACAACGGCACAGGTGACTACTACGAGATAGACGAAGCGACCTACAACTACATTATGAACTCACTGCCAAACAAGCCGTAAGGCAAGCGCCCTGCCCGATATAACACGGCAGGGCACTTTTTTGCATTGGCAGGAGGTGCTCATAGCAAGAATCACCTCGCCGCGCACCGTTTGGTCGTTTACACACAAAAATCAAAGTCACTCGGATTGGGTAGTTCGAGACGCGTTTATCCTATAAACGCGGCGATAAAGACGCTAATACAGGATGTATTTCGTAAAGTCTCAGCAAAAGAAAGCCTGCCCGCTCCTTTATAAGAACGGGCAGGCTTTGGGTTTATCTTTGGCTGGGCAGGAGGTTCTGCTCTATCAGCGTGCAGACGCTGTCGGCAAACACGCTGTCCGCCCAGGCGAACCAGGCGCGGGTGAAGCGCGACGGATCGTTCGGGTCGAAGCTCTCGTGCATGCGCTTTGTGCCGGCGTGTGTAGAAATGAGCATGTCCAGCATCTCCTCGCGTTCGGCGGCGCTATCTGCGGTCATCATGCGGGCGCACAGCGCCATGTGCCATATGTATTCCTCGGGCGTATGCGGGCTGCCTACGCCTTTGGCGTACCTGCCCTCGTAATAATACGGGTTTTCGCGGCTTAACACGAAGGCGCGGGTGTTCCTGTAGATTTCGTCGTCCTTGTCGCAAATGCCCAAAACAGGCAGCGCGAGCAGGCTTGGCATGTTGGCGTCGTCCATCAGCACGAAGTTTCCCAGGCCGTCTGTCTCGTAGGCGTACATGCGGCCAAAGCGGGGATGGTCGATTATTCCGTATTTTTCTATGCCGTCTTTCACGCCTTTAATGAGGTCAAGGCATTTTTGCCTGTACTCTTCATCGTCCTTCAATTCAAACACCTTCGCTGCGAAGCCCAGAGATTTGAGGGCGAACAGGTTTGAATAGATTGGATAGTGCAGCTTACACCTGTCATCGCTTGGGCGAAAGGCACTCCAGATCATGCCTGTGTAGCCTACCGGGCCGCCGTGGCCGCCTGCGTCCAATGTGTCGCTGCTGCCTGAGCGCAGGAACATGTAGTCGCTGTTCTCATGGCGGGTTTCGGTAATGCAAAGGTCAGTTATGGTTCTAAGCGCCTTAAGGTAGTCATCATTTGCAAAGGAGAGGTCGGAGGTTTTTTCATAGTAGCGGCTCGCCAGATACAGCGGCCAGCACAGCGAATCCAATTCGTACTTGCGCTCCCACACCCTGTCGCCGGGCGCAGGCGTGTCCACGTAGTGCTTGCTGTGGTTGCCGTTAGCAGTGATGTTGAACGAGTTTGCGTAAGGGTCTACGTTTATCAGCTCGGCCTGTGTGGCAAGCAGGCGCTTTATGGCATCCGCCACCGTTTCTTCGTCCGCAAAGCGCACGTAGTGCAGAAGCTGCGCGCTGGAATCCCTGAGCCACATCGCGGGTATGTCGCCGGTTATCACGAAGAGGCCGCCGTTTTCGGTAGGCGTGAGCGTGGTGTCGCAGGTGCTCAAAAAGCAGCCGCGCAGCAATTCGCCGTCCACCTTGCTGCCCTTTGCCGCGTCGATGTAGGGCGCGAGTCGTCTGTTAAGTACTTCGGAAAGCTGTTTCATTTTATCACCTCTGAGGATTATTCTATGCTTCAGCTTTGAGCTTGATCAGTGAAAGGCCGGCCTTCTGCATTACAATTACGAGCGGAGGAATTACGGCAATTTGAAGTATGATACCCGGTATCGCCTCGACTACCGCGCGGGCGAGGAAGACTCCCCACGTGAATTCATTTGCGTCCACAAGCGTCAGCAAAAGCCTTACCGTGCCCCATACGAGTCGACCCGCAATCATTGCGATTATAAGCGTCAGGTACGTGTAAAGCGCCTTCGAGGGCAAAAGCTTGTGCAAAAGACCCGCGATGCCTCCGTAGGTTGCCAGTTCAAATGTCATTGCCACGGCATCCGGAAACATCGGTGGCATACTGAAAAGCGCCGAGCGCAAAACCGGCGCGATAAAGCCGACCGCCGCGCCATAAGGAAAGCCGCACATGAAGCCGCACAGCAATACAGGTAAGTGCATCGGGCAAAGCTTTCTCCCGATTTCAGGTATCTGCCCCGTGACAAAGGGCAGCACGAGCGCAAGAGCCAGATACAGCGCGGCATATATCATGCGCCTCAGCCTTACGGGGCTCATGGTGAGTGAATTATTGGTTTTCGCCATTGCCGTTACAAAGCTCGCTTACGCGATTGAGCGCGTCATCGAGTATAGCCGCAGAACCGCTCATCACGCCCGCTATATATGTATCGCACAGGTTCATGGGTATTAGCACGCGATACGCGTCTGCGGACGCCACGGCGTTTGCCATTGAAGGAGAGATTTCACCCATCATCGCGTCCGCCACGGCTATACCGAAGGGGCCTATGATTATATTGGCCTTGCGGCAGGCAACTATCACGGCGTTTTCGCCCGTGGCCAGATGGTCGGCGCAGCCGCTGGCAATCATGCTCTGAGTGGCTATGCTGTTTGTGCCTATGGCGGTGATCAAGGCTTTGGGGCAGGCTTTGCGTATGCCCTCAAGGAGCTTGCGGCCGAGCCTGCCGCCCTGACCGTCTATTACGAGTATGTTCATGCGTTACTCCTCCGCTTGCGTGTAGAAATATATGCCGGCCGCGCTGTTGCCCGTAGCTTCGTTCATAAGCATGTCGAGCGCATGATTCAGGTCGACGTCCTCGTAGATTTCGGGGTTTGCTGTCTTGGCGATTACGAGCATCGCCATGGTTTGAAGATATGGCTCTTCAAGCATTTCACGGGATAAAAGCACTATCTTTCCGTTTTTTACCGCGTCTATTGCGCTCCAGCCTTCCCTTGATGAAATTGAGCGGCAGACCGCCTTCGCTGCGCCCGTGCCCGTGACTGTGCCGCCGAGTATGCCCTTATCCACTATTTTCACTATTACGCCGGGGTTTTTGCGCCTGACCCACCCTGCATCGACCCTGAGATTCTCTGTCAGCAGTCTGCTTGAGACGTCGTATGCGCCGGCATTAAGTATGATGTCGTGCTCCGGCATGGACTTGTGTATCGTCACAAAGTCCTCCTCGGTCTCCCAGTACAGGTTTGCCCTTTTGCATTCAAAAAGGGAGCCGCTTCTATCGCTTATGAGCACCGTGTAGTACAAAAGCGGGGACGAGGCCGGGTCCGCGTCGTCCGAGACGCCCATCTGCTCCGTGTCCTCGTCGGCGTCGGTTTTGAGCGCCGTCTCCTCCGCCTCACCGTTTACCTGATTGGCTTTTTGCGTATTTTCTTCGTCGGCGTAGGGCTGTCCATCTCCCTCGCCCGGCTCATAGAGCGTATGCTCTGCGCCGCTTACGATTTCGGCCTGAGCGTTTTCGTCGTATTCTTTTCGCTCCGCGTCGGGATTTTCCTGCTTCAGGCCTTCCGAATCTTCGCTTTCCGCAAAATTTAAATCTTCGTACTGCCCGGAAATACCGCTTTCACCCGTGCCCGTATCGCCTGCGCCCGAAGAGCCGCTTTCACGGTTATCATATACGCGCGTGCGGCAGGCGGAAAGCAGACAAATCGCAAGCACGAGCGTCGCAAGCACTGCAATTTTTGTTTTCATACCCACAAGCACTCCCTGTATCTCAGATTGAAGCCCTGCCTGAATTTGGCGGCGCTTTTGAAGGTCTGCTCGGTTTCGTTAAGGAGCTCCAGCAGCGCATTGCGGGCGGCTTCGTCCAGCGCGTGCTCGCTGTAGGCGGCCTCCTCGTACAGCGCGGCGCAGGAGACAAAGCGCTCAAGGTAGCCTTCGGGCAAGCTGTCTTTAGGCAAAACGCGCGTCCATTCGGCGTAAGGGCGGTTGCCGCCGCTGTATCCCATGGCCTCGAGCCAGCGTATCACGTGGCGGAATATCGCCTGCACGGCCTCGTTCGCGTTTGAAGAAGCAAAGGCTTTTCTTGCCGCCTGCGCCTTTTTTCTTCGGGCATTCAGCAGCGCAAAAGGTAAAAACGGCAATATCACAAGCGCAATAGTCGCAAAGAGCATAAGCGCGATTTTGAGATAGTCTACCCAATGGGGCATGGAGATTTGTTGCTCGAGCTCTGTTTCAAGGCGGAAGGCGCGCCCGGTTTGTGCTTCGCCCTCCCCTGCCTTAAGCTGCTGCGTGTGCGCGCGGCGTATCTGAACGATGCCCTCCGGCTGCTCCGTCGCTCCGTTTGTGATTTGCTCCTGAGCGCGGCTGAAGAAATCCCTCGCCCGTTCCGAAGCCTCTTCGGTGGCGCCGTGAACGCCCGGCAGCAGAAGTGCGACCGAAAGCGCAATCGCGCTTACAGCCAGGATAATACGGGCGGCATTCCTCCATTCGAGCGGACGCCTTGCAAAAAAGAGTGCGAAGGCGGCAAAAAGTATCACGTTTAACCACGCCGGGAAAGCTATACCGAAATATATCTGAAAAAACGCGCAGCAGGCATATATCACTGCCGCCATAAGCCTGCTGCCGGTCATTGCTGTTGCAGCGATCACTGCGCCCGCCATGAGCGCCAAAAGCGCCAGAGAAGGGTCGAGCGACGCCGCTGCATCGACAGCAAAATGCTCGTAACGGTAGGCGTTTGTCCGCTCGCTTAAATCAAAAATCCGGTTTGACAGCGCCTTCAGGCTTTTATTCCAGGCGGGAATAAGAAGCAACAGCGTGAACAGCAGAACGCATATTGCAAGCGTCAAAAGAACTATACGCAGATTTTTGCGCCCGGAGGCTTTGAGCACCTGCTTTTGCGATGTGAAACGCTCTTTAGGCGCACTTGCTTCCGCGATGCCCGTTTCATAATCGCGCACTAGCAGCTCATCACGCTTGGCCGAAAGCTTCCAGTGGATGAAATTCACGGGGTCGCCGGGCAGGTAGGCGCGTATGTCGCCGGGCTCGTCCTCCCTGCAAAGCTCCAATTTATCCCTGTTTTCGGGCGCTGCTGACGGCGCAGTTTTTCCATTATCCTTAAGGAAAAGCCCTCGTCTTACAGCGGGCGCAAACGGAAGCAGCGCCGCACAGAGCAGCACCGCCCGCGTGCCCGTGTTGTTTTCAAAAAAGTACAGTGCGAGCACTAACAGGAAAACCGCTGTATACTCCGCAATTCTGCGCTTCATTTTTTGCCAATCGAGCTCAAAAGCGAGCGGCGGTCGGGCGAATCGACGTTTGCAAGCAATTCGCCGAGCACCTCGTCAACTGTCTTGTCTGTCTGCGGCTTAAGGAGCACCCTGTGAGCGCAGACGTCCTTAAACACCTCGCGCACGTCCGCGCCGGTCACGTAGTCGCGGCCGTCCAGCCAGGCGTGCGCCCTCGCAGTCCTGTCCAGAAAAAGGGCTCCTCTTGGGCTTATGCCGACCTCTACAGCCTCGTGCGCACGTGAGGCAAAGGTCAGGCGGGTGATATAGTCGAGTATCGCGTCCTTGGATGTAACAAGGCGCACCGCGCGCTGACAGGCAAGCAATTCGTCCCTTGTGAGCACTTGATTTACCGTATCGAGCGGGTTCGAGTTTTGACGGGAACGCAGCATCTGCATCTGCGCCTCGTAATCCGGATAGCCCAGGGTCAGGCGCACCAGAAACCTGTCCATCTGAGCGTATGGCAAAAGCTGCGTGCCTACCGCGCCCACGCTGTTTTGAGTGGCTATTACGATGAAGGGCTCCTTGAGCGGATGGCTCACGCCGTCCACCGTAACGTTCTGCTCCTCCATGGCCTCAAGCAGCGCCGACTGGGTTTTGCTGGACGCGCGGTTGATTTCATCGCCCAGAAGCAGGTTTGCGCCGTTAAGTATGCCGGGACGGTAAACGAAATCACCGCTTGCCTTATCGTACACGGAAAAGCCCACGAGGTCGCTGGGCAGCACGTCCGGCGTGAATTGCACGCGCCTGTAATCGAGCCCCATCGCGCATTTGAGTGACAGAGCGAGCGTGGTCTTGCCTACGCCCGGCACGTCGTCCAAAAGAATGTGGCCTTGCGCCAAAATGGCCGTAAGCACCTTTTCTGTTTCGCGGCGTTTGCCGACTATGACCTTTTCGATTTCCGTTATGACTTTTTCAATCTGAGGGCGCATATTTCCTCCGAAATAAATACGGGACAGTGCACACAGGCGCTGTCCCATGCCTGACCGTCAAAGAACAGCTGCAACTGATCCCTCAGTCCTTGTGTCGCCGCGCTTGCGGCGCCGTCTGATTGCGTTGATTATTTAATGGTTATTCTGCCCTGCGCCTCGGCGTATTGGCTGCCGATGACGTTTTCAAGCTCGCTCTCTATGTACATCCACACCACGTCGCGCACGACTGCGGTGGTGATGGTGCTCTTTTCGTTTTTCTCGGCGGCGGCCTTAAAGATGTAAGAGGAATCCATGCCGTTGAAGTTGGCGTTGTTTGTAATTACCGCGTAGGCAGAACTTTCGTCAAAGGGCTCGCCGTTCACCTCGGTTATGGTCACGCGGCCGAGGGACGCGGCGATAAACCAGTTGTCGCCGTAGGCCTCACCCTTGTCGAATTCAACGCCCGTGTCCACGGTGTATTTGATGCCGCTGACCTGTAAAAACGACGCACAGGCAGAGGAATTTTCGCCTGTGTATGGCAGTGCCTGAGACGCAGCCTCGAGCGCCTCGGCGAGCTCGGCGCCGCTCATATAGACCACGGCCACCTTGTTGGGATAGGGCAGCACCTCAGCCAACTGCTCCGTGCCGAATTTGCCCTGAGGCACGTCCGCGCGCAGATTTCCGCCGTTCCAGACCGCCACGATATGCTTTTCATCGGCGTCTATGAACGTGTTGCCCGCAGTCACGTCGTCCTCCTCAAAGTATTCGTTTATCTTGCCGGATGCTGCAAACCAGCGCAGCGCGTCCGTCCAGAGG
>JAFPYA010000143.1 GCA_017412445.1 Clostridia bacterium | reverse complement strand
TCATAATCGCGCCCTGGGAGGCCAAGATGATAACCCCCATCGAGAAGGAAATCCAGAAGAGCGACCTGGGCATCAACCCCTCCAACGACGGCAGGGTCATCCGCCTCATAATCCCCGAGCTCAACGAGGAGCGCAGAAAGGAGCTGTCCAAGCAGGTCAAGAAGGCCGCTGAGGAGAGCAAGGTGGCCATGAGGAACATCCGCCGCGACACCATGGAGACCTTCAAAAAGATGAAGAAGGACAATGAGCTCACCGAGGACGATCAGAAGACCGCCGAGACCAAGCTGCAGAAGGTCGTGGACGAGTTCATAAAGAAGCTGGACGAGGCCGCCGAGGAGAAGGAAAAAGAGATAATGTCCATATGACGGATATTCTCGGTCTGCCACTTGAAAAGGCGCTTGACGTCCTCAAGCAGGAGGGCGCGGGCGACATCACAATTATACGATACGCGGCGCCGCGGGCAAAGGACACCCGCGGCACGTTGCGCGTAGTGCGCGCCGAAAAAGACAACACCGTTCTGACCGTGTGCGCGTTCAAGGATCACATCGATATGGAGAACACAGATGAAGCCTGCCTCGCTGATAAGTAAGCTGTTTGCCGCAAAGGGCAAGGGTGAGTTTACCTGCCCCGAGAAGGACAAGCTGCCCCGCCACATCGCCTTCATAATGGACGGCAACGGCCGCTGGGCGAAGAGGCGCGGCCTGCCCCGAAGCGCGGGTCACGCCGCGGGCACCGAGGCGCTCAGGGAGCTCATACGCACGGTAAGCGACATAGGCATAGAATCCATGAGCATCTACGCCTTTTCCACCGAAAACTGGAACCGCCCCGAGGAAGAGGTACAGGCGCTGATGAAGCTCATCACGCGCTATTTTGTGAGCGAAATTGACGAGCTCATAGAAAAAAACGTGCACATAACCATAATGGGCGAGCTGGACGCGTTCCCTGAGGAGCAGAAAACCGCCCTCGTTCAGGCCATGGAGCGCACAAAAGCGAACACGGGCTTAAAGCTCAACATCGCCCTGAATTACGGCGGCAGAGCCGAAATAGTGCGCGCGGCGCGCTTGCTGGCGGAAAAATGCGCTTCGGGCGAAATGAAACCGGGCGACATAGACATGGACGCGCTGAGCGAGGGCATGTACACAGCAGGCCAGCCGGACGTGGATCTGCTCATACGCACGGGCGGCGACGAGCGCATATCCAATTTTTTGCTCTGGCAGGGCTGGTACGCGGAGCTTATATTCGAGAAGGTTTTTTGGCCGGACTACAACAAGCAGAAGCTGTTTGAGGATCTGAACATCTACGCCTCCCGCGACAGGCGCTTCGGCAGGGTGAAGGCGCAATGAGGAGCATAGCGATACTCGGCGCCACGGGCTCCATAGGCACTCAGGCGCTGGACATAATCGAAAAGTACCCGGGCCGCTTCCGCGCCTCGGCGCTGGCGGCGGCGAGCGACAGCCGGGGTCTGTTCGCTTTGGCGCGAAAATTCAGGCCCGACGCCTGCGCGCTGGTCAATGAGTGCGAAATCCCCGACGACCTTAAGCACATAAGCTGGTTTTTCGGCGCGGACAGCGCGCGCAGAATGGTCTCTCAGGTGCCCTCGGACGACGCGCTGTGCGCGGTGGTGGGCATAGCGGGGCTGGGCGCAGTGCTCGACGCCATAGACTCGTGCAAAAGGGTGCTTCTTGCAAACAAGGAGGCGCTGGTCACGGGCGGCGGCCTCGTTATGGAAAAGGCGAGGCGCAAGAAATGCGAGCTTCTGCCCGTGGACAGCGAGCACAGCGCGATCTTCCAGTGCCTCAAGGCCGCGGGGGACAACGCGCCCTCAAGGCTCATACTCACCTGCTCCGGCGGGGCGCTGAGAACCTGGGACAAAGACAGAATCGACACCGCCACGGTTTCGGAGGTGCTCGCCCATCCCACCTGGCGCATGGGCAGCAAGATAACCGTGGACTGCGCAAGCCTCATGAACAAGGGGCTCGAGGTCATAGAGGCGCACCATCTGTTCGGCATGCCCGCCGAAAAAATCGACGTGGTCATTCACCCGCAAAGCGTGATCCACTCGATGGTGGAGTTTGAGGACGGCGCGGTTCTGGCGCAGCTCGGCAACCCCGACATGCGCGGCCCCATCAGCTACGCCATGGCACATCCCGGAAGGATAAGCTACGGCGGGGCGCGCCTCGACTTTAAAAAGCTCTCGGCACTCACCTTTGACGAGCCGGATACCGGGCGCTTTCCCTGCCTCAAGTACGCCTATAACGCGCTTAAAACAGGCGGCACCGCGCCCGTTATACTCAACGGCGCAAACGAAGAGGCGGTCGCCTCTTTCCTGAGGGGAAAAAGCCGCTTTGGCGACATAGCAAGGGCGGTGGATTATGCCCTGAACAAATGTGAAATCAAGCCGATCAATTCGGAAGAGGATATATACGCGGCCGACCAATACGCAAGGCAGGCGGCGCGCGACAAGCTTAAAGCGCTCGGCGCGGAGGATTAAATGACGATAGTATACATTCTTGTGGCCATAGTTATGCTGGGCGTGCTGATTTTTTTGCACGAGGGCGGCCACTACCTCATGGGCAGGCTCATGAACATAGGCATAGAGGAGTTTGCCATAGGCATGGGACCCAAAATTTTCAGCAGAAAGGGCACCCATAAAATAAAAGTAAACGGCAAGATCGAACAGGAAACCACCACTTATTCGCTGAGGCTTCTGCCTTTGGGCGGCTTTTGCGCCTTCGTGGGCGAGGATGAAAACAACTCCGACCCCAGAGCCATGAACAACGCGCCCGTGTGGAAGCGCCTCTTAACCGTGGCCGCAGGCCCCGTGACGAACCTGCTGGTGGCGTTTTTGATCGGCTGGGTGCTTATAGCAACCGCCACCGTGCCCAACCTCTACTCCACCCAGAACGCCTACATAGAGATAAGCGGCACCATCGAGGGGCTGCCCGCCGAGGAGAGCTATATCAAAAGCGGAGACATAATACTCTCCGTCGACGGCATAGACATGATAGGCAACGGCACCGACACCATGAAGAGCTACATCTCGAGCCTTGAACCCGGCTCGAGCGTGAAAATCTGGGTGCAGAGGGGCAGCGTCTCCCTGCCCGTAAGCGTGAGGACGGCAAGGAGCGAGAGCGGCGAAACCATGCTGGGCGTGTACCTGACCCAGTACGCCACCCGCGCGGAGTACGACTGCAACGTGCTTGAGGCCATGGGCGAGAGCGCGGTGCTCATGAAAAACATATTCGTGGACACCTTCGAGTCGCTGGGCGGCCTTCTGAGAAAGCTGTTCAGCGGGCAGAGCATACCCGAGGGCAGCGTGAGCGGCGTGGTAGGCATCGTTTCAAACGTATCCACGGGCCTCAGGGCGAGCTTCGACGAGGACTTCTTGAGTGGGATCACGCTGTTCTTCCTGTACATGATGCTCATCAGCGAGAGCCTCGGCATAATGAACCTGCTGCCCCTGCCCGCGCTCGACGGCGGGCGGCTGGCGGTGCTCATCATAGAGCTTATCACCAAAAAGCACTTAAACCGCAGGGTCGAGGGCTACATAAATCTGGCCGGGCTGGCGCTTCTGCTGTGCCTGATGGCGGTGGTCACGTTCTCGGACGTCAAAATGCTTATAAAATAAAGGAGCGGACAGATGTTTACGCAGTCCTTTCACAATCATACCTGGCGCTGCAATCACGCAAGCGGCACCGAGCGCGAATACGTGGAAAACGCCGTTAATCACGATATGACCATGCTGGGCTTCTCGGATCACGCGCCCTACGTGTTTGAGGGCGGCTACTATTCCTCCTTCCGCATGAAGCCTGACCAGCTCAAGGGCTATTTCGACACCGTTCTGGCGCTCAAGGAGGAATACAGGGGCCGCCTCAAGATACACGTGGGCCTCGAGGCGGAGTACTATCCCAAATACTTCGGGGAGTTTTTGAAGCTGATAGACGACTATCCCGTGGAATACCTGCTTTTGGGTCAGCATTTTACAAATAACGAAATCGACGGCGCGCCCACGGGGCGCCCCACGGACGACATAGACGCGCTCAAGGGGTATGTGTCTCAGGTGAGCGAGGCGATCTCCACCGGCAGGTTCGCCTGCGTCGCGCATCCGGACGTGTTCAACTTTACCGGCGACAGGGACGTGTATCAGACCGAGATGCTCAAGCTCTGTCAGTGCGCCAAGCGCTATAAGGTGCCGCTCGAGATAAACCTGCTGGGCATGCGCGATCATCGTCATTACCCCAACCCCGCCTTCTGGGAGGTGGCAGGGCAGACAGGCAACGTAGTGGTGTGCGGCTCGGACGCCCATTCGGCGGACGTGGTGTGGGACGGCGAGTCCTTCTTCAGGGCCATGGACATGGTGAGGAAGTACCGCCTGTGCTGGAACGCGGCCTCCATAATGCTTAACGGAGGGCATACGCTGAGATGACGAGGCAGGTAAACGCGGGCGGCGTGCTCATAGGCGGAGGCGCACCCGTTTCAATTCAGTCGATGACCAACACCGACACGCGCGATGCAGCTGCGACGCTTGAGCAGATTCGCGCGCTCGCTCAGGCGGGCTGCGAGATAGTGCGCGTGAGCGTATACGACGAAAAATGCGCCGATAACGTGCGCACGCTGGTTGACAACAGCCCCGTGCCGCTGGTGGCGGACATACATTTCGACCACACGCTGGCCATTAAGGCGCTTGAAAACGGCATAAACAAGGTGCGCATAAACCCCGGCAACATAGGCGGCGAAAACAACGTAAGGCGCCTTGCGGACTGCCTTAAGACCCATCATGTGCCGGTCAGGATAGGCGTAAACGGCGGCTCGCTCGAAAAGGAGCTGCTTAAAAAATACGGCGGGCCCAAGCCCGAGGCGCTGGTTGAAAGCGCGCTGAATCACGCAAAAATGCTCGAAAGGTGCGGCTTTTACGACATAGTGCTGTCGATGAAGTGCACAAACGTGCCCGATACGGTACGTGCGGCGGAAATAGCGCGAAGAGCCTGCGACTACCCCCTGCACATAGGCGTGACCGAGGCGGGCACGCCCGGCATGGGCAACATCAAAAGCGCAATAGGCATAGGCGCGCTGCTGCTTGAAGGCATAGGCGACACCGTGCGCGTGTCGCTGACCGGCGACCCGGTCAAAGAGGTCTACGCCGCGAAGGACATACTTAAGGCCGTGGGGCTCAGAAGCGAGGGCGTGGACATAATCTCCTGCCCCACCTGCGGCAGAACCTGCATAGAGGTAGGCAGGATAGCCGAGACCGTGCGCCAGGCGACCATGGACATAAAGACGCCCGTGACCGTGGCGGTAATGGGCTGCGTGGTAAACGGCCCCGGCGAGGCGCGCGAGGCGGACATAGGCGTAGCCGGCGGCAAAAGCGGCGGCGTGCTTTTCAGAAAGGGCGCCGAGCCCGTGAGCGTCAAGGGCGACCTTGCTCAGGCGCTGATTGACGGCATAAGAGAGATTGTCGGAGAATGATTTATGAGTGAAATGTGGAGGCAGCTGCTGACCGGCGACAGCCGCAGGCTCACCGACTGCCTTGATCTGGGCGTGGTGAAGCTTTCGCGCCAGACGGGCGGAATGGAGATAAAGTTCAACGCCGCGCGGCTGCTCACGGCTTCCGAAGAGCGGCAGGTCGACGCCGCGATGAAAAGCGGCTTTCCCGGCCGCGAGGTCACGGTCAGGGTCAATTATCCCGCGCTCAGGAAGCAGGCGCAGCAGGACATAGCAAAATTCAAAAGCATAATACTCGGGCGGGTGCTTGAACAAAGCCCCGCCTGTCGGGGCTTTTTAAGCGCGAGGGAGACAGTCTGGACGCTCGAGGAGGATGTGCTGACCGTGGACGTGTACTCGGCGGCAGGCGTGGACTTTCTGAAATACAAAAAGGTGGACGAGCTCATTCGCGACAGCGTGAAGGAGCTGTTCGGCCTGCGCGTGGGCGTAAATATAAAGCACGGCGGCGGCGAGCGCGAGCTTATGGAGCGCATAAGCGAAAAGCACCGTCTCGAGGAGGAGGAGCTGGCGCGCAGCATAAGGGAAAACGAGGCCGGCGCGCCCGAGACGCCCAAGGTCTCAAACGAGGCAATACTGGGCAACCCCTTCACCGGCGAAGCCCTCGGCATGAAAGACATAACCGACGACGCGGGCAAGATAATCGTGCTGGGCGAGATAATATCCGAGGAGCTGCGCGACACAAAGAAAGAGGACTGCAAGATACTGTCCTTAAATGTGAGCGACTACACCTCGACCATAAGCGCCAAGGCCTTCGTTAAGCCGAGGCGCGGCAAAAACGCGCCCTCCTTTCAGGACATGCTCAAGAAGGTCAGGGACTTTGTAAAGCCCGGCGCGTGGGTCAAGCTTCAGGGCGAATACCGCTACGACGAGTTTGACCGCCGCTTTGAACTGATGATTTCAAGCATGCTGCCGGCCACAAAGCCCAGGCGCACCGACAGGGCAAGGGAAAAGCGGGTGGAACTGCACCTGCACACCACGATGAGCGCCATGGACGCCTGCGCTTCGCCTACCGATCTCATAAATCAGGCTGCCCAGTGGGGGCACAAGGCCATCGCCATCACGGATCACGGCGTGGTTCAGGCCTTCCCCGAGGCGTTCGGCGCGGCCAAGAAGGCGGGCATAAAGCTCATTCCCGGCTGTGAGGCCTACCTGATAAACGACAGCCCCGAGGTAGTGGCGGGCGCGGACGACAGGCCGCTGAGCGAATGCGCATACGTGGTGTTCGACGTGGAGACCACGGGCCTCAACACCCACACGGACAAGATAACCGAGATCGGCGCGGTGAGGGTCGAGGGAGGCAGGGAGGTCGCCCGCTTTTCAAGGCTTATAGACCCCGGCATGCCCATACCCGAAAAGGTGACCGAGCTGACCGGCATAACCAACACGATGGTCAGGGGTCAGCCGACCATAGAAGAGACCATAGGGGAGTTTGACGCCTTCTGCAAAGGCGCGGTGCTCGTGGCGCACAACGCCTCGTTCGACACGGCGTTCTTCAGGCGCGCCTACGAGGAGGCGGGCATGGAGTACACCTACCCCGTATTGGACACGCTGGTGCTGTGCCGCAACTACTACCGCTCCATGAAGACCCACAAGCTGGGACAGATATGCAAGGAGCTGGGCATAGATCTGAGAAACGCCCACAGGGCGGTCAACGACGCGGCGGCGACCGCGCAGGTGCTTCTGAAGACCTTAGCGAGCCTGCGCAGGGAGAAAAAGGTCGAGCTTTTGAGCGACCTGAACAGCTGCTTTGCCATAGACGCGGGCGGCGACAGCCACCACATAGTGCTTCTGGCCACGTCCCGTGAGGGTATGACGAACCTCAACCGCATGATCTCGGATTCGCACCTGAAATATTTCCACAGGACGCCGCGTATGCCCCGCTCGCTGATACAGCGCTGGCGCAAGGACATACTGGTGGGCAGCGCCTGCGAGGCGGGCGAGCTTTACCGGGCGGTGGCCGCGGGCAGGAGCGACAGGGAGCTGGAGCAGATCGCGTCCTTCTACGACTATCTCGAAATTCAGCCCCTGGGCAACAACGAATTCATGATAAGGAAGGGCATGGTCTCTTCCAAAGAGGACTTAAAGGACTTCAACCGCAAAATACTTGCACTGGGCAGGAAGCTGGGCAAGCCCGTGGTGGCGACCGGCGACGTGCACTTTAAAGACCCGCAGGACAGCATCTACCGCACAATACTCATGACCGCCAAGGGCTTTGACGACGCGGACTTCCAGCCCCCGCTGTACTTCAGAACCACCGACGAGATGCTTAAGGAATTTGAGTACCTTGGCAAGGAGGACGCCAGATACGTGGTCGTAGAGGCGCCAAACGAAATCGCCGACAGGGTGGAGCACATAAAGGACCTGTTCATGAAGGCGCCCGACGGCGGCGACACCTTCCAGCCCTTCTGGGAGGACGCGGAGCAGAACCTGAGGCAATTGTGCAAAGACACCGCCGAGCGCATATTCGGTTCGCCTCTGCCCGACATCGTGCAGGCGCGCATAGACAAGGAGCTGGGCGCAATCTGCGGCTACGGCTTCAGCACGCTGTACATGATAGCGGTCAAGCTGGTCAAAAAGTCGCTCTCGGACGGCTACATAGTCGGCTCCCGTGGCAGCGTGGGCTCGTCCTTCGTGGCGAAGCTCGCCGGCATCACCGAGGTGGACGCGCTGCCGCCTTACTACGTGTGTCCCAAGTGCAAGCACTACGAGTTCGACGTGCCCAAGCAGTACACCTGCGGCCTCGACCTGCCCGCGAAGAACTGCCCCGTGTGCGGCACCATAATGAACAAGGACGGCTTCAACATCCCCTTCGAGGTGTTTCTGGGCTTCAAGGGCGACAAGGTGCCGGATATAGACCTGAACTTTTCGGGCGTGTACCAGCCCGTGGCGCACCAGTACGTAAAGGAGCTC
>JAFPYA010000142.1 GCA_017412445.1 Clostridia bacterium | reverse complement strand
GACGTTATTTCCACCTTCGTGTATAGGGCGGGCATAACTAACGGTCAGGTGGCCAGAGCCACCGCTATAGGCATGTTCCAGTCGGTTGTGGGTCTCGTGCTTATAACCGTAGCCAACTCTGTGAGCCGCATGTTCGACGAACAGGGCATTTGGTAAGGGGGGCGAAGAAGCGTGAGCAATAAGGATTTTAAGACCGGCGCCGTATACAACGCCCGAGGTCAGCAGATACGCGTCAAAACCAAGCCGATCGGCGCGGGTCAGGTAGCCCTGACATTCGTGATGATGCTGTTTGTGCTGGTGTGCCTGCTGCCCTTCGTAAACGTCATAGCCATCTCCCTGTCCTCAAAGCCAGCCATACTGAGGGGCGCGGTCACCTTCTGGCCGGTAGAATTCAGCACTAAGGCATACGATGCCATTTTCAGGGATTCCACGATGTTCACGAGCCTCTGGTTCACAGTGAAGATAACGGTGTTATACACGTTCCTTGCCATGGTGCTTACGATACTCATGGCCTTCCCACTTTCGATGAAGCGGCTCAAGGGGCGCAAGATATTCATGATATACATCGTGTTCACCATGTATTTTTCGGGCGGCACGATACCGATATACCTGAACGTGAAGGAACTGGGCATGCTCAACACCAGCTGGTCGCTGGTCATTCCGGGCCTCATATCCACCTTCAACGTAATCATTCTCAAAAACTTTTTCGACGCGCTGCCCTACGAGCTCAACGAGGCTGCCTACATAGACGGCGCAAACGACTTTCAGATACTCGTTCGCATCTACCTGCCGCTCAGCCTTTCGTCCCTTGCGACGCTGGCGCTGTTTTATGCGGTGGGTAAGTGGAACAGCTTTTCCGACGCGCTGTACTACATCACCGACAGAAGCCTTCAGCCGTTGCAGCTAAAGCTCTACAACCTGATTAAGGGCGGCCAGAGCATAGAGGTGGCCGTGCAGGAGGGCAACGCCAACGACCTTGGCAGCAGCATAAGCGAGTCGATAGAATCCGCCACAATAATCTTTGCCACGCTCCCGATACTGCTTGTGTACCCCTTTGTGCAGAGGTACTTCGTGGCAGGCGTGACCCTGGGCGCGGTGAAGGGCTGATTATGAACCCTTGAGCGGCAAAAAGCCGTTCTTGAAATAGGTTATCAAAAAAGGAGGAAACAGACACATGAGGAAATTGTTGGTTTTAGCTCTGGCGCTGTGCATGATGCTGACGGCGCTGCCTGCCCTGTCCTCGGCTGAAGAGGATTGGATCACTCTCGAAGTGGAAATGTATGACCGCTCCACCGCCGGCTTCAACGTAGAAGACTGCTGGCAATTGCATTACATTCAGGAGAACTTCGGCGATCCCAACCATATCAAGGTAGTCTGGGTGCCCGCTTCCCGCTGGAGCGAGGGCGAGGTGCTCTCCCGTTGGCTGCAGGGCGGCACCGCTCCCGACATCTGCATGACCTACGGCACCGACCTTCTGCAGCAGTACATCGATCAGGGCGGCGTAAGAGCCCTGGACGAGCTGCTTGAGGACTACGGCGAGGATCTGGTCGAGTTCCTGGGCGCGGGCGTGCTGCAGTACGGCCAGTTCGACACGGGCAACGGGCTCGAGCAGTATTATCTGCCCGCCCGCCGCATAATCGTGGCGACGCAGAGCATGTACATCCGTCAGGACTGGCTCGATGAGCTGTCCATGGATATGCCCGAGAACGTTGAAGAGCTCTATGATTACCTCGTAGCTGCCAAGGAAGCCAATCTGGGCGGCGAGCGCACCATTCCTTATTCCAGCGACCTGTACGCGGCCGATCCCTTCTACGGCTGGATCTATCAGATGGATTCCTTCATCGACTATGATCAGATCACCGAAGAGGATTGGGTAGCCTACGCCGAAATGCACTATCTGCTGCCCGGCGCCAAGGAAGCCATCCGCTGGATGAACAAGTTCTACAACGAGGGCCTCGTGACCGATTACTTCGGCATCAGCAACTCCGAGCAGACCGACGCCGACCGCGTCATGGGCTATGACGGCTTCTGGGTCGGCAACTGGGACGTGGCCTGGAGGCAGGAGTACCTCTACGAGCAGGAGCTTGAAAAGAACGTGCCCGGCGCCAGCTGGGTAGCCTGCAACGCCTTCCAGAATCCCGACGGCCCCGTGCTGCACGAGACCTACACCGCCGCCGGTCAGGCGATCTTCATTCCCGCCACCACCGACGACGACACCGCCATTGCCGCCATCAAGTACCTGAACTGGATGGCCAGCCCCGAGGCGCTCTACGCTCTGCAGAACGGCGAGATGGGTTACACCTACACCACCGTTGACGCCAACGGCATCCCGCTCGACCTTAAGAACATCTCCGACGTGGAAGACGCTTACAAAATTCACGCTACCGACGGCGCACCCATCTGCAACGGCTTCTACTACGGCTCCGACGAGCTCAACTACGCTGCCTCCGCCAACGGCTATCCCGGATACACCGCGGAAGTCGCGCACTCTCTTGTCGTCTCCAACGAAGGCGCCTATGAGCCCATCACCTTCAGCCGCACCATACAGGCCCGCGTGGACTTC
>JAFPYA010000141.1 GCA_017412445.1 Clostridia bacterium | reverse complement strand
ATGGTAACGCCGTCCGTTTCGGCAAAGGCGCCGAAAGTGGAAATCATAAGCATGAGCGTAAGCATTAAAGACAGCAGTTTTTTTATGTGAGCCTCCGGGAGCATTTTTGTTATATTATATTGTATAGGCCATCCCTGTCAAACGTACAATTATGATAACTTTTGTTAAAGAGTATGGAATTTTGTGACGCAATATGATATAATCATTTCATAATGGGGTTTGCTTGACAGGCAAAACCCCAAACATGCATATTTAAGGAGCCAGACTCATGACTTTTGACAATCGTCCGGTCAAGCGGCCGCCGGAAAATACTTCCAAAACCGCATCTGCCGGCGCGGCAAAGCCCGGCACGCAGAGAACCACGCCAAAATCCACGGGCGCGATCCGAACGGGACAGAGGACGGCGTCTTCGACGACCGCCCGCAGACCAGCTTCCGCAGCAGGCGCGAGACCGGCCTCTTCTTCAGGCAGAAAACCCGCCCCCAGAGCAGGCAGACCGTCCGGCCAGACTGCCGCGCGCAGACCTGCGCCCGGCCGCCGCGCCCCCGCAAAAGGCAGCCGCAAGCCCGCATGGCTCAGTAAAAGGGTCGGCCGTTTCGACATGGAGACAGTGCTCGCCATGGCGCTCATACTCGTGGTGCTGGTCGCAATCGGCTTTGCGATAGGCGGCATAGTCAGCGCCGTAAACAAGAAAAACACAGACTACGTACAAAAAACCGAAATCGCAAACATAGTGCCTGAAGTCACCGCGACCGCTGTTACACAGACCTCGTTGAACAACGCAGTGGATATCTTCGGGACGCCTACAGTGCCGCCAGAAACGGGCACGCAGACACAGACGAATGTGGGCACCCAGCCCAGCCAGATCGCCAGCGTAGGCACTCCCAATTCGGGAGGTCTCCGCTCTTGCACCATACGCACCGTGGGCGACTTTGTAATGGATAAAAACATCCTTGCTGCGGGCAAGGCCTATTCACAGTCCACGAGCAGTCAGTACAAATACGATTTTTCGGGCATGCTCAGCATAATCTCAGAATACATGGGCAACGCCGACTTCACCGTCGCTAACGTCGACGGCTCTATGGGCGGCGAATCCCATTATAGATACGGCTACTCCGGTTACCCTCAGTTCAACACGCCCGAAATGCTTATCTACAACGTAAAGGACGCGGGCGTGGACATGCTGACCCTCGCCAACAACCATATGCTCGACGGCTGGTTTGACGGCCTCATGGACGAAATCGAGAACGTCGAAAAGGCGGGTCTGTATCATGTGGGCGCGAACCGATCCACTGAGGAAAAGAACACGCCTGTTATAATCGAGATAAACGGCATCAAGGTGGGCTTCCTCAACTACACCGAGAGCCTCAACAGCATGGAGACGAGGGGCGTGGACCCCAAGGCCACGGTGTTTGGCGTAAACAGCACCAGAAATTCCAACTGCGGCGAGGACGCGAAGCGACTGCGCGAGGCGGGGGCGGACGTGATCGTCTGCTATATGCACTGGGGCGAGGAATACGTGACAACGCCCAACAAGAACCAGACCGACATGGTGCAAAAGCTCATGAAGGCTGGCGTCGATATAATCGTAGGCGGGCATCCTCACGTTGTGCAGCACGCCGAATGGATTACCGGCACGAACCAGTTTGGTGAAGCGCAAAGGACGTTCTGCATATATTCGCTGGGTAACTTCCTGAGCGAGCACACGATCAAGAACACCGACGGTGGCATCATATTCGAGTTCACCATACAGGAAAAGGGCGACGGCACGTTTGAAATCACCGCGCCGGGCTACCTGACCACATACGTATGGAAGACGGGCGACGACATATTTGGCAGAGGCTACGTGGTAGTGCCCTGCGCCGCCTACATAAACAGCGGCACGCGCCCCTCAGGAATGAGCAACAGCGAATACAACGCCATGGTCGCCAGCCACAACAATCAGGTGGCCATAATGAACGAAGGCGTCGGCACACAGATAACGAGATAAAACTAAAGCGGCCGCGAAGACCGGCCGCATTTTAATATGAAAACAAAGACTATACTACGCGCCGAGTGGAACGGCATAAACGAGCGCTCATACGCCGAAACGCGCTTTGAGCTTAACGGCTGGCGCGGCATCGCAGGCCTGCTTTACATGGACTCCGCCGTTGAATTCAGCGTGCGCGCGCTGTCAAAGCGCCTCGTGATAACCAAGACGGGCTATTCCTGGCTGCAGCTTGCACCCGAAAACGAAAACATTTGGGCGACCGTGATGTTCGACGAAAACGGCCGCGTATTTGAGTGTTATTTCGACATCACCGCAGAAAACTGCGTGCTGCCCGGCGGAGGGTCGTATTTCAAGGACTTATACCTTGACGTGGTGCTGCTCAGGGACAGCGAAAAGCTGCTGCTCTACGATGAGGAAGAGTTGGAAGCAGCATTTAAATCGGGCGAAATATCCCCTGATACGAGAAACGCGGCCTACATTGTCAGGCAAAGGGTTATCGACTACTGCAACCTTCACAAAGCCGAGTTTTTTGAGGCCTGTACGCGCCTGCGCACGGGGCTGATGCCGGAGCTCAGAAAAGCATAATTAAACGGGCGGAAAACCTCCGCCCGCTATGTTTGTATAAGCTTTATTCAAAATTCACTGCTTGTTCCACAGTCCGTACTGTGCTTCGTTTTGAAGCGCGCTCAGCAGCAATTCGCGCGCGTTTGGCACCTGCCTGCAAATGTCGTCGAGTATGCACTTTACCTCCTCACGCTTCGTAAAGCCGTTTGCGGGGCAGGGGGAGGAAACCACGGGCAGCGAAAGCTTTTTGACCACGTGAATTATATGCTTTTCGCTCGCGTACACCATGGGGCGTATCTGGGTTATGCCGCTGCGCGACAGGAAGGTTTTGGGGTGAAACGTGTGAAGCCGCCCTTCGTAAAGCATGCTCAAAAGCAGCGTCTCCTCGGCATCGTCCCTGTGATGTCCCAGCGCCAGCTTGTTTGCGCCCAGCTCGTTGCAGGTATCGGTGAGCGCGCCGCGCCGCATTTTGGCGCACAGGGCACAGGGGTTTTCATCCTTGCGCACGTCGAAGATTATCTCGGAAATCTGCGTGTGCTTTACCACGAAGGGCACTTCGATTTCATCGCACAGCTTTTTTATCGCGCTTAAATCGAACGGCTCGCGTCCGAGGTGCAGCGTAAGGGCGATTAAATTGTACTTATTGGGACTGAACCGCCTGTACAGCGCCAGCGCGTACAAAAGCGCCAGACTGTCCTTGCCGCCCGATACGCCCACACATACGGTGTCGCCGTCGTCTATCAGCTTGAAATCCTTGTCCGCCTTGCGGATGCAGCCCAATAATTCTTTCATAATATAATGTCTTTTACGCGGCCAGACCCGCGACAAGCACCAGTATCAGCAGCGAGCACACGTCCACGATGGTGGTGATGAGCGGGGCAGCCATGATGGCCGGGTCGAGCTTGAGCTTCTTTGCAAACAGCGGCAACAGGCAGCCTATGCACTTTGCCAAAACCACGGTGCCCAGCATCGCTGAGGATATTGCCAGCGCTTCTGTCCAAAGCGCGTGGAAAATAAAGAACTGAATGCCGAATGTGATCAGCGCAAGCGACGCACCTACTATCAGCGACACCCTGAATTCCTTCCACAGCGTCTTAAGTGCGTCCGCGGGGCGCAATTCGCCAAGCGCCAGACCGCGAATTATAAGCGTAGAGGTCTGGGAGCCGCTGTTGCCGCCCGTGCCCATGAGCATGGGGATGCAGGCTGCGAATACGCCGGACAGGCTGCCCTCAAACCTTGTGATTATCAGCTCTGTGAATATGCTCGAAATCATCATGAACAGCAGCCAGGGGAGACGGTTTTTTGCCAGCGCGACGGGCTTGGTCTTGAGATATTCGTCCTCGCTGGGCAGCAGGGCGTTCATCTTTTCGATGTCCTCGGTGGCCTCCTGCTCGATGACGTCCATTATGTCGTCGGCGGTGACGATGCCCACCATGCGGCCTTCCTTGTCCACTATCGGAATGCTCGGCAGGTCGTACTTTCTGACCTTCTCGGCAACGGCCTCCTGGTCGTCCAGCGTGTTTGCATAGACGAAGTTGGTGCTCATCATGGATTCCACGGTCATGCTCTCATCGGCGAGTATCAGGCGCCTCAGCGGGAGCGTGCCGCGAAGCTCGTGAGAAGGCCCAAGCACGTAGAGGGTGTATATCGTCTCTTTGTCGAGGCTGTTCTGCTTTAGGTACTTCATGGCCTCCGCCGCCGTAAGCCCCTCTTTTAGCGAACAGAACTCTATGGTCATAATGGAGCCTGCGCTGTTGTCGGGGTAGCTCAGGAAGCGGTTAATTGTCTTGCGCTGCTCCTCGTTTACGTTTCTGAGCAGGCGCGTGACGAGGTTTGCGGGCAATTCCTCAAGGAAGTCGACCGCGTCGTCCACGAACATGTTGCTTATCAGCTCGGCTGTCTCGCTGTCTCCTATGGATTCCATGAGCTTTTGCTTCTGCTCGTCGGAAAGGTAAGTAAATACCTCGGCGGAGATATCCTTGGGCAGCACGCGGTATGTCTTGAGCATCTTGTCGTTCTCGAGACCGTCCATGTATTCGGCGATGTCGACGACGTTGAGCATCATCAGCGCGCCGCGCAGCTCGCCCATCTTTTCAGCTTCGAGGAGCTTGTCGAGCCTTGATTTTATTACCTCAAATTCCATCCCGATACCTCCTTACATAAGCGCCGCCGATGCCAATACGAAGAGTATCAGCAGCGAGCAGGTATCGGCGATGGTGGTTATCATGGGGGAGGCCACCAGCGCGGGGTCGAGCTTGAGCGCCTTTACGCCGAGGGGCAAAAGCCCGCCCAACACCTTTGCGAACAATACGCAAAACACCATCGCGACGGATATGGTGAGCGCCGCCTTCAGCATTATGCCGAATATGAAGTACTGTATGCAGAAGCACACCACAGACAATACCGCGCTGACCAGAAGTGCCACGCGGGTTTCCTTCCAGAGCACCTTGAGCGCGTCTGTCGGCATGACCTCGCCCACGGCAAGGCCGCGAATTACGAGCGTTGAGGACTGCTGGCCGCAGTTGCCGCCCGTGTCCATTATCATGGGTATGCAGGCGGTAATCGCTACGCCTATGGCGCTCAGCGTCTCGAGCTTTACTTCATAGTGGGTGATTATGAGCCCCGTAAATATGGAAGCGATCAGCATAAGCGCCAGCCACGGCAGCCTGTTTTTGACCAGCGTGAACACGCCGGTCTTTACGTATGTATCCTCGGAGGGCGTCAAGCCGCTCATCATTTCGATGTCCTCGGTGGCCTCATCCTGCAATACGTCCAGTATGTCGTCCGAGGTGATAATGCCCACGGGCCTGCCTTCCTTGTCCACAACCGGCACGGCCAGTAGGTCGTATTTTCTCACGGTTTCGGCCACGGATTCCTGATCGTCGAGCGTGCCT
>JAFPYA010000140.1 GCA_017412445.1 Clostridia bacterium | reverse complement strand
CTGATAGAGCTTGCGGCAGAGCTCAGCGACACGATAGAGAGCATAGATCCGTCTCTCGAGCGTAGACCCGAAAGGGTGGTATCGAGAATCAACAGGGATTTGCGCTTTTCAAAAGACAAATCTCCCTACCGCGACTATATGTGGATAGGCTTTCACCACCCCGAAAACAAGGACGGCTATCCGGGCTTCTATGTAGACATAGGCAACGAACGACTGGGCTACGGGATGGGCTTCTGGATGGACAATAAGCCCCTGCTCAACGCTCACAGGCAGTACCTGCTTAAGCATCCCGGCGAGTTTTCAAAGCTATTGGCGCGCTGCTCCAAGGGCATGGGAGTGGAAGACAGATGCTATAAGCGCATGGCGTTGCCCGAGGGATTGGACGGCGGTGACAAACGCTGGTATCCCCTAAGAACGATTACTGTGTTTGGCAATGTTACTGACACAAAGCTGCTGTTCAGCCCTGCGCTTGCCGACTTTATTAAAGCCGAATACAAAAGGCTTGCCCCTTTATTTAATTATTTCGCGGCACTAAAGCCGTTGGAATTGTAACATCCCGTGAAGGGAAAACCGACGGATGCGTAAATGATACTATTCAAAAGCGCATCCTTCCGCCCGGTGGGTCGGGGAGAAGGCATTCTCTCCTCAGGAGGTCGGTATTTATGCGTGAGAAAGGAGAATTTATGGTAGGTAACCGAAACAGCTTTCTCAGCGGCTCTGTGATAAGAGCAAACGAAGCACAACTGACAGACGAATTTGCGACAAGGCTCGGATACGTATTCGCGATGTGGACAGCCGAAAAGCTCGGCACTACGGCAGATAAACTGGCTATCGCAGTGGGACACGATTCTCGTCCGTCTGGAAAGCGCCTGCTTAAGGCTTTTGTAAAGGGATTAACCAGCGCGGACAGCGACGTATACGATTGCGGTCTGTCCACAACCCCGGCGATACAGATGAGCATGGAGCTCAAGGAAAAACCAGCCTCGGCTGCGGCCATGATTACCGCAAGCGCTGCCTCGGCGGACATGAACGGCTTCAAGCTTTTCATACCTGAAGGTTCGCTCAATGCCGAGCAGGTGCAGCATCTTCTCGACCGGGCGAAGAACCTGAACGTGCCTCAAAGACTGGTTCAGCCGCTTGACCTGATAAAAGCCTATCGTGAGCGCCTGACAAAGCAGGTCTACGACTTTATGGGCACTGAGTCCGACAAGCCCTTAAGCGGCCTCAAGGTGGTTGTGGATGCCTCTAACGGCAGCGCGGGCTTCTTCGCGGATTTCCTCGCGGAATTGGGCGTAGATACGTCCGGCAGCTTCAATCTTGACCCAAAGGGTGAATTTGAAGCGGAAATCCATAACCCGGAGAACAGCGAAGCGTTGGACGAGCTAAGCAAAGCAGTGCTAAGGCAAAAAGCGGATTTGGACATAATGCTTGACATCGACGGCGACCGCGTGGCAATAGTTGATGAGCACGGCAAGGTCATAAACCGCAACAGGCTGATAGCGTTGATTTCGGCAATACTGCTTGAAGACGAAAAGGGACTGACCATAGTTACCGATTCGGTCACGTCTTCGGGGCTGAGTCGTTTTATAACCGAGTGGGGGGGCAGGCACTATCGCTTCAGGCGCGGTTACAGAAACGTGATAGATGAGGCGAAGAGGCTGAACGCCGAGGGCTTCAACGTGCCAGTGGCGATAGAAACCAGCGGTCATGCCGCCATGGCTGAAAACTACTTCATCGATGACGGAGTATATCTGGCTGCGAAGGTAGTGTGCGAAGCCAAGTGGCGCAAAAACGATGGCCTTTCGCTCACGTCGCTAATAGATGAATTGCAGGAGCCGGTCGAAAGCCTGTCTGTGCGCTTGCCCATAATACAGGACGACTACAAAAAAGCTGCGGGTTACGTAATAGAAGCGGTGTTGTCCAGCACATTGACAAATCCCGAGTGGAAGCTCGCGCCCGACAACCGCGAGGGCGTAAGGATAATGTTTTCGCTGGGTGACGGTATAGACAACGCCTGGTTCATGCTAAGGCTTTCAGTGCACGACCCCGTGCTTGCTATCAATGCCGAAAGCGAGATAAAGGGCGGTCTTTTGCACATTACGCAGCAGCTCTATCAGGTGCTCGAGAAGGACAACGAAGAGCTTGACCTTACCCCGTTAAGGGAAAAAATAGAACAATTGAAAAAATAATACAGGATAGGAGTGACTCACTATGAACGAAGTTAAGGTCGTCAACGCCATCCGCATACTGTCCGCAGAAGCGGTACAGAAGGCCAAGAGCGGCCATCCCGGCATGCCCATGGGTGCTGCAGCCATGGCATATGCGGTTTGGGGACGCGAAATGAAGCACAACCCCGCCGACGACAAATGGCCTGACAGAGACAGGTTCGTGCTTTCCAGCGGCCACGGTTCCATGCTGCTGTACAGCCTTCTCCATCTGTTTGGCTACGGCCTCACTATCGAGGATCTCAAACAGTTCCGTCAGTACGGCTCTCTGACCCCTGGCCATCCCGAGTACGGCCACACCCGCGGTGTAGAGACCTCGACAGGCCCTCTGGGCATGGGCATCTCCAATGCCGTTGGCATGGCGCTGGCAGAAAGCTATCTTGCCGCCAAGTTCAACCGCAGGGGCTACAACATAGTAGACCACAACACCTACGTTATCCTGGGCGACGGCTGCATGATGGAAGGCCTGAGCCATGAGGCTTGCTCTCTGGCCGGCACACTCAAGCTCAACAAGCTGATTGCGCTGTACGACGACAACGAGATCTCCATCGAAGGCAATACCGATATCGCCTTCCGTGAGGACGTGCCCGCCCGCTTCCGCGCTTATGGCTGGAACGTAAT
>JAFPYA010000139.1 GCA_017412445.1 Clostridia bacterium | reverse complement strand
TCTCAGTCCACGGTAGCAGCCGATTTCCATCAGGCGCTTGATGTTCATGGAAACTTCAAGGCGCAGATCGCCCTCAACCTTTACGTTGTGGTCGATGTATTCGCGCAGCATAACAATTTCCTGTTCTGTAAGATCCTTGACTCTGGTGTCAGGATTTACACCGGTAGCTTCGATGATATCGTCGGCGATGTTGCGGCCGATGCCGTAAATATACGTCAACGCAATCTCGATTCTCTTCTCACGGGGCAGATCGATACCTGCGATACGTGCCATCTGTGTAAAGCACCTCCAAATTATTCGTGCCGGTGTGCCGGCTGTTCTGACAAGGGACAAACGATTGGCGTCATTTGGCCGCCTGACAGATAATATAGAAAGGTGGACGAAAACCGTTTTCGCGGTCAGCCGCATCGCCACCGTTTCTTTGCATATAGAACCAATTAAGCATTATATTCCCAATGCCCGAGAAATGCAAGGCTATTTACACAAACTTATTGTTGAAGAAAGTGTAAATTCGCCTTTTGAGTTTTATTCCTTCAGGATAATCTATTTCAGGATGATTCTATTCAGTTTTGCTGATCGGATAGTCGGCTGCAAGCGACTCTACCGTGCCGCCGCCTATCAGCCTCGCGCCGTCGTATATTGCGGCCACCTGACCCTTTACGGGAGCCCTCACAGGCGAATTGGTGACCACATGTGCCGTGCTTCCTTTAATAACGATGCGGCAATCAGGCGTTTCCCAGCGGGTATGGCGTATGCGTATGCGCGCATTGAACTCCCGGGCGGGCGGTATACCGTCAAGCCAATTCAGATTGCCCACATCGAGCTCACGGGTAAAAAGCCCTTCCCAGAGGCAAAGCTCTATAATGTTGTTCACTGCGTCTATGCGCGAAACGTACAGCCGCCTGCCGCCTGCGTCCTTACGCCACCTCTGCCCCACCGTGTAAGCGTATATGCCCTCGTGCGTGTCAAAAACCTGCCCGTCGCAGAGCACTATGCCCTCAGGCGGCAGTCTGTCAGAAGCACGCATGCGGATGTAGCTTACGTAGTCGGCGTCGCGTATGAAGCAGTTTTCGCGGCTGTCGGGACGGCTGGCGCAGCTCAGCTTCATCTGCGCGGCAAGCTGTCTGACTTGTGTCTTGCTGTATTCGCCAAGCGGCAATTCGAGCCTTGCGAGCTGTTCGGGCGAAATCAGGCAAAGCATGTAGCTCTGGTCGCAGCTCTCGTGTCCCATATAGAGCTCATTCCCGCGCTTGAGTACATAATGCCCCGTGGCTACGCGCTCTATGCCCAGCTCGTCGGCTGTTTTTATGAGTGCCTTGAGCTTTACATCCCTGTTGCAGGGCGGGCAGGGGCTGGGCGTCCTGCCGCTTAAGTATGCCTCCACAAACGGCATGCACACATGGCTTTCGAGCATCTCGCGTATCGGCACGGCCTCAAAGGCAATACCGAGCTCTTTTGCGCTTTGGTATGCTTTTTCGATTTCCTTTTCCGTACCGTTTATGAGATGCACGCCTACGACCTCATGGCCCGCTTCCCTGAGCTTCATCGCCGCTACTGCGGAATCCACTCCGTCCGACAGCCCCAGAACTATACGCATAAAGCCTCCGATAAAACAAAATCCGCAATGCAATTTAAGCATTGCGGAAAGCGGAGAAGCCGGGATTTGAACCCGGGCGGCGGTTATCCCACCCTACTCCCTTAGCAGGGGAGCCCCTTCGGCCTCTTGGGTACTTCTCCACAGCCGAAGTTATAAAGCGGAGAGAGAGGGATTCGAACCCCCGGTGCCTTTCGACATCACTGGTTTTCAAGACCAGCGCCTTCAACCACTCGGCCATCTCTCCTCGAACCAGTAATAGACATTATACAAGCTTTACACTTGATTGTCAATAGTTCGTTTTTTATTTCATTGTAAAATGCGCTCTGTGCCTCTAATCAGGCCACCGCGATGATAAACAGCACGATTATGGCCAAAAAGCACGTAAGGCAAACGTATACGGCTCGCTTGTTGAGGTTGACGTCGACATCGAGCAGCTTTGCCGTAAGCTCCTTGATTTTTGTCCAGGCGACGATGCAAAAGCGCTTGATGGCTGCCCAAATCTTAGGCGCGTAACGCTTGATGATCTCCCAGGCGCGCCTGCATATATCTGCCAGCACTGCGCCCGCGCGCTTAAGCGCATTCCAGATGACGCCAAGAATCTCATTGAACTTTTCCATTTGCGCACCTCCCGCGTGATAAATCAAAAGGGTACCCTCTTGGGTACCCTGATGGAGCATAGGAGATTCGAACTCCTGGCCCCCACAATGCCATTGTGGTGCGCTACCAACTGCGCTAATGCCCCGCGAACAACAGATATTATACAGCAAAACGGGGCATTTGTAAATAGGTCGAATGTAAATATACAGTAAACTATTCTTTGCAATTTACGGCATAAGCGCCTTTAAGAAATCTACGGCCTTTCGGATATCTCCCTCGGGGTTGTCCCCCACTTCTCTTTCGATTGTGAGGAAGCCATCAAAGCCAATGTCCTCAAGCGCGGCGAGGTAGGGCTTAAACGGCACTCCGCCTTCTCCCAGAGGCACTTCCTCAAAGGAGGCGTCGGTAACCAGCGCGTCATCGCGCACTATGCCGTAGACCACCTCAGGGTTTGACTCGCGCAGCTTAACGCCGTCCTTAGCGTGGGTATGGACGATGTACTTTCTCAGATTGTACACGGCCTGTACGGGATCGTCGCCCGTGACCATAACCAGATTTGCGGGGTCAAGGTTCACCGCCACGCCCGTCGAGCCAAGGGAATCCAAAAAAGCTTTGAGCGTAAGCGATGTCTCGGGGCCGGTCTCAATTGCGAAATGTGCCTTGAGGCTGTCGGCATACGCCGCCAGTTCGCCGCAGGCGTCCTGTAAAATTTTGAAGCGCGGATGATTTTTGTCCGCGGGCACCACGCCTATGTGGGTGGTGACGATGTCGGTTTCGAGCTCCTTGGCCATGTCGAGTATGAGCTTTGAGCGCTCGATCAGGCGGGGATTCTCCTTCTCATCCCAGAAGCCGTGACCCAAGTCACCGCACAGCGCACTGATTTTGAGGCCGCGCGCCTTGACCTCAGTCAGGAATTGCCTGCGCTTTTCGCCCTTAAGGTTTTCGGGTGCCATCTCGCCTGAGGTGGCGTACACCCGCAAGCCCTGCACGCCCATGCCCGCCGCCAAATCGAGAGATTCGAGTATGGGCTTTCTGAATGAATCTAAAATTACGCCGATGGGGAACTTTTTCAAGCTGTTCACCGCCTTATATTTGATATGTATATTTTACAACAAACCATGCCCGTTTTCAAGCCCTAAAAATAGGTATTGAGGATTTTTCGGCGCAATGGTATAATAGATGCACTTTCGCAATTTTGGAGGAATTATGGCGGCAATAGCGTATCTTGCCCTGTTTGAATTGAGCGGCGTAATGCTGGTGTGGGGCTTATCCCGAAGAAAGAGCCCGCTTATAAAAATCTGGCTGGGGCTTGTGGTTGGGCTCATGGAGCTCATGTGGCTGCCCTCACTGTACGCGTTTATATTTACCTTTACGCTCAAAGCGCACATTTTTGCCGCGATAACCGCGTTTGTGCCGGGAGCGGCGCTGTATATTATGAAGCGTTTGCGCAGGCCCACCTCCGCCCCGACCGACTGCCACACGCCGCCCGCCTGGCTGCTGATTGCTCTCATCATACCCTTAGGTCTTTTGTCGGCATATCTCCACTTCAGCCACACGCTGCGCGAAATTGACGGTGCGCTGTACTCGGGTCAGTCCACGTACGGCGATTTGTGCATGCACGCAGGTTTTATAACCGGCCTCGTGGGACAGAGCTATCCGCCCGAATACACGCTTTTGCCGGGCACTACGCTGGGCTATCCGTTTTTAGTGGACGCGCTGAGCTCCTCGCTCTATCTGCTGGGGCTTGACATGAGCGCCTCCATAGTCATACCCGGAAGCCTGATGACAGTGCTGATATACATGGGCATGATGCTGTTTTCGTATGAGGTTACCCGCTCGAAGGCCGCCTGCGCGCTGTCGCTAATGCTGGTGGTGTTCAGCGGCGGGCTGGGCTTCATCTATTACCTTGATCTGAACGGCACATTGAATTTGAACACGCTCCAATACGGCGGCGAGCAATATGCCGCAGTCGAAAACGCGCTTACCGCCTACTACAACGCGCCCGCAAACTTTCCGCAATTGAACCTGCGCTGGGTAAACGCCCTGAGTGACCTTATCATCCCACAGCGCACGCTGATGGCCGGCTGGCTCGTGCTTTTGCCCGCGCTGTACATGCTATGGACAGGCATGGAGAGCAACAGCAAGCGTGATTTCATACTTTTAGGCTGCTTCGCGGGGCCTATGGTAATGATCCATACTCACTCGTTTCTGGGGCTTGGCGTAATAAGTCTGGGTGTGCTTATCGATCGTCTCATACGCGGAAGAGGTCAGCGTGGGCGGATACTTGCGGCGTTCGGGCTTTACGGAGGCATAGCCGTATTGCTTGCCCTGCCGCAGCTTATGGTGTGGACGTTCCCGCAGACGTTCAAGGGCGGCTCGCTTAAAATACTGTTCAACTGGGTAAACAACAACGGCAACGGTACGCTCAAGGACGACTACCTTTGGTTCTGGATAAAGAACGTGGGTCCCATGTTCATATTCATGCCCATAGCCGCCATACTCAGCAAAAACAGCCGCGTCAAGGCGCTGGCGCTGGGCAGCCTGATGCTGTTTGTGCTAAGCGAATATGTGATTTTTCAGCCCAACGTCTACGACAACAACAAGCTGTTCTGGGCGGCGTATCTGTGCATGCTGCCCGTTGGCACTTGGTATATGGTGTCCTTCATTCGGGAGCACAGGCACATGCTGACGAAGGTCGTGCTGTCGATAATGCTCATTTCCTCCATGACGCTTTCGGGGGCTGTAAGCGTCGCGCGGGAGGTAATAAGCGGCGTGCCCGGCTATGCGTATCAGCTGTTTTCGCAGGGGCACGTCGAGGCGGCCGAATATATAAAAGCAAACACCCCTCAGGACGCGCTTATACTGACCTCGAACAACCACAACAACGCCGCCGCGGCGCTGGGTGGACGCAGGATAGTGTGCGGCGCGGGGCTGTACCTCTATTATCACGGCGTGGATTACTTTGAGCAGGAGCGGGACGCGAAAATGATGCTCTCCGATCCCGAAAACACCCTCGATCTGTATGCGCAGTACGGCATAGATTACGTTTATGTTTCGAGCTATGAAGCAAACGACGGTGCCGATTGGCGTGTATTCGAAACGATGTATCCGCTGGTATTTGAAAGCAGCAGCGAATACTGGTACGACACAGTGCGCATATACGCGGTTTCAGAGCGCGCGCAGGTAAAATTTCAGCGGGAATCTGCAAACCTATTGCAATATAATTGAAATATTATTATAATACTTGTGTATCATTATGTATTATGAACGGGAGGTGGCACATGCATAAATTCAAGCTTGCAGCGCTGGGGCTTATGGCGGTCCTGATTGCGCTGGTGATGTGTGCCTGCGGACCGGAAGAAGACACTACGGACGATTTGCTTATAAGCGTTGAGGTGCCCTTCAGCACCACGAGCGTGCTCACCACGCCCTCCACGATCGAGCTCACCGGGTGGAGCGGCGAAAGAGTTATATTGAACGACGGCGAATATTCTGTGCTTACCAGAGACCCGGTCAGCATCGGCGACGATGTAAGAAAGCTTCAAAACCGCCTTATAGAGCTCGGTTATCTTTCAAACGAAAAAAACGCGACCTCCGGCAACTATAAGCGCGCAAACGGCAAATTTGACGTTGCTACCGAGCAGGCGGTGGAAAAATTTGAGGCCGCCTACGGCAGGTCTCCCACAGGCGTTGCCACGGAGCTTATGCAGTAC
>JAFPYA010000138.1 GCA_017412445.1 Clostridia bacterium | reverse complement strand
GTTCCTGATCGGTGCCGTCGGCACAAATCACAGTGGTGTCTTCAAGCATTTCGTCGAGGTAAAGCGCGCGCTCCTCGTTGATTTCGATTATTTTGGTTTTAACGCCCGACTGGTTAAGCGCGTCGGCAAGGTAGTACGCCGTGCGACTTCCGCCTATGATTATAGCATCCTTGGCAGCCTTGCCGTTTTTGCCTATGAGCCTGAGATATGACGTGAGGCTCGCGTAATCCGCCGTCACGAATAGGTTGTCCCCCGCGCGGATGATCGTGTCGCCCTTGGGGATAATGGATTCGTTGCCGCGCTTTATGCCGCAAAACAACACCTTGTTGTTGGACTGGCGGTTTTTGAATACGTCCGAGATAGGCTTACCCACGAAAGGTTCGTCGCCGTTGACGCGGATTTCGACCATTTCAACCAGTCCCTTGGCGAATGTCTCTATTCCGCTTGTGGCAAAGGGCAATCTAAGCATGCGGCTGATTTCACGGGCGGTCGCGCGCTCCGGGTTGGCTACGTAGTTTATGGCCAGTTCCGAGGTTACGAAGCTCATGCTCTTTAAATACTCCGGCTCCCTTATGCGTGCGATTGTGTATTTGGCACCGACCTGCTTTGCGAATATGCAGCAGAGCATGTTGCTTTCGTCGCTGCGCATCGTGGATATCAGTATATCGGCGTGCTTAACATCAGCCTCTTCCAGCGTGTTTATGCTCACGGCGTTACCCTTTATGGGCAGCACATCGAGATCCTCCAGCTTTTCAAGCGGCCCGTTGTCTATATCTATGACCGTCACGTCGTGGGTCTCGCTGACCAAATTTCGGGCAAGCATCGCACCCAGCTTACCAAGACCGGCTATCACTATTCTCATTAAGTATTCACTTCCTGTTCGTGTTTATGCGCTCCGGGATAAGCGTTTTAGCTTTGCGCTCCTGAGCGCTCAGGCCTTTGGGCTTATGTGTTTTGTCAAATTTCACGGCAGCTCTGTTCCTCTTAACCACCCATGTGATTATCTTAATTGCAGAGCCCATAAGTATCAGCGCGCAACCAAGCAGCTTTACATAGCGCGTATAGTCCGTAACCTTCATCCAGAATGGGTCGGCCACCTCGTAAACCGAGAGCACCGCCGCCGTGATAATCATGGGGATGGAGATCTTGCGGTTTCTGAATACGATGCCAATTATGCCCATGAGTATGCTTAGGCACAGTATTGCAAGCTCTCTTATAGCGTTTAAGGCCTCGGGCGTCTTAAGTATTACATCGAAGAAGTACTCCTTTGCTGTTATATATCCCTGCTCGATGATTCTCATGTCTGTTTTGAACCACGCGATTATGTACGTATAGGCCGCGTTAAGCTCTCCCAGCGCCCAAATGAGAATAATTATCGAGCCGTACAAAACGAGCTCGCCGCCCTTTGGCGGATTTTTCTTGAGCCTTTTTTTAATGTATTTCTTTCGCTTCTCGGCGTATGTGTTCTTTTTCAATTTGTTTTACGTGTCCACTAAGTTTATTTCGTATCCCAGGCGAGCGATAAACCTTTGTGTGAACGCCTCCGTATTTATTTTAAGCGAGCACGCGTTGTCGAGCGGATGAAACAGCAGGCTTTCTTCATTTAAAAGCGCTCTGTCCATGATCAGCTTCACCTCGTGCTGCGCGTCGTATATCAAGCCCAGCGGGCTCACCGCGCCCGGATACGTTCCGAGCAGACGCTTTATTTCGCTTTCAGGTGCAAACGATAAACGCGACATGCCTGCCTGTTTACTTATCAGTGACGTCCTGAACGGCACCTTGGGTCTTATAAGCAAAAGGGCAAAATGCTTTTGGTTCGTCGTGCATAAAAAAACGTTTCTGGGCATCAGCGCGTGAAGCTGCTCCTCCGCCGCGCGGCAGTCGTCTATAGAATTTACGGGCGCGTGGGAACACATTTCGTAGTTTATGCCCATGCACTCAAGCGCGTCTAAGACCTGCTGTTTATTGTCCATGTCGCCTCAAGTCGTCGCCCAGCAGCTGCAGATGGAACCAGTAGCGCCTGTCGGCGAGGCGTGACATCACCCGCTCTGAGTACCTGTCAAGCAATTGTGCCTGCATCAGATTCGTCGTTATAACCGTGTGCTTTTGAGAATCCATGCGCGCGTTGAGAAGCATGCACAAAAATTCCTCTGTATTCCTCATCATCGGCTCGACGCCGAGATCATCTATAAACAGCGCGTCCGCGTCTATCAGCTCATCGAAAGCCTCGTCTGCGTTTTCGAGGTGGAAAAACTTTGAGCGGATTCTTTCCATCAGCTCATAGCTCGACACGGCTATAGCGTTTACGCCCTTAGAGATAAGCTCATTGTACATGCAGCTGAGCAGAAAGGTTTTACCTAGACCCGCATTGCCGTGAATTATAAAGCCATGGCTTTGGTTTTCAGGATAGCGGTCACAGTACGCCCTGCACACATCTCTTGCGCGCAAAGTCAGCTGCCTTTGCGTGGTGTTCTGCGGTATGCGTTCGCCGGCAAGCACTTTGTCAGGGATTGCGTTTTCATCGAAGTCCTCAAAGCACGCCCCAAAGGCTCCGTTTTTCCTGTCCTCGTTCATAAGCCTGAATATGCGTTTTTCAAAGCAAGCGCACATTTCAGGTGGCATAGAGCCGTGCACATATCCGGTATCGCGGCAGTTTTCACATTCGTATTTTATCGAGATGTAGTCCTCTGGAAAGCCCGCTTCCGAAAGCGCCTTGCGTATGCGCCGGTTGAGCTCAAGCCCCTTTTGCCTCATGAGTTCGGCGACGTCTGAAGCGCTGCCGGGCTGCGATATGGCGAGCTTTAGCGTGCTCAGTGGCAGAGCGGCCCTTTCGCTTAGAAGCGATCTTAATTCAGGTATCGCACTTGCGGCTTTGGCTTCCCTCTCGTCCTGCTGCCTTTCGGCATCCTGTCTGCGCTTTGAATAGTATTCAAGCGCCTTATCTATGGCCTGTGACCTTGTCATTTGCTGTCCAGCCCTTCACCGTTCATTATGTCCGCATAGAAGCCGTCTGAGAATTCGTCCTCGGTTACCGTTCGTTCGTTCAGTATCTTATTCGGGTTCTTTTTCTGAGGGGCGCCTTTCTGAACGGCCGCCTTCGCCTTCTCGAGCGTGTTTATGCCGCTCGCGGACCAGGTTTTAATTATCTTGTCTATATATTTGATCGGGTTGTCCGTGCCGTGCGCGCTTTCGGCGGCCAGTAGCACCGCATCTTTGTCGATAAGCGCAGTCCAGAGCCTTATCGTTTTAAGGTCTGCGTCGGTTACCCTGCTGTCTATACCGGCGTTTTCAAACACCTTGGTCATTATATCCGAGAAGTACTTGCGCTGCTTGCGCTCCTCCTCTATATCCGCCACCGTGTACGTGCCGGCCTTTTGCCATTGCGTGAGTTTTTTTGCTATATCCTCGTATCTGTTGCGGTTGTGCTCCCCGCACTGCACGGCAGCCTGCTCAATCGCCTCAAACTCGAAGCCCATCTGTAAAAACGCTTTGAGCGATTCTATCTGTGACGGCGACGGGCGCGTGCTGATTATAAGGTGTGTATTGAGCTTCTTGACCTTTTCAAAAAGCTCGCTGTCGGGATTATTGCGCTTGCCTTCAAGCACGCTGTTCAAATATGCGAACGAGGGTCTTTCGCCCTTTGTGGTCTCCTCACAAGCGGCAAGTATCTGCTCCTCTGTATATTTCCAGTCCTCGAGCCATACTCTCGCCATTTCGATCTCGTCGACCGTTGGCTCGCGCTTTTGGTTGAAGCGCTTAATTACCGAACGGGCAGTGTTAGCTGTAGCGCTGTTTCTGGCCAAATATTCCCTGGCTTTTTCAACGTTTGTAGCGCCCGCCTCGGCCCACTTGATCGCCACCTCGTCAAGATGCTTGAACATCGTCTTTGCGGCAGGCAAGCGGTTGCCCCGCTTTTCGACCTCTGTTCGCACCATGAGATACACCGTGTCTTTGTCCAATCGCAGTGTGTCCAGCCAGTCGTTGGCTATGCGAAGCTCGTGGTTCTCGAGTATAAGAGAAGGCATCATCGATTGCAGGGTTTTTATGTAATCCCTGTTTTCATATACGCCGTCATCAGTTTTGTCGCTCCCATCGTTGCCGGGGGCAAGAGTTATAAAGCTGTATGTGGGCGGATTGTCGCTTTGTCTTATCACAGCGCCTTCGCGCTCCCAATAGCTGAAGGCATTCTTTACCGTGTTATCGTCAAGGTGCAGCACCTCGCCCAACTTTTCCATGCTCTCGCAGACTTCCGGGTGTCTGCACAGAAGCAGACCGAACAGGTACACCTTTACGTAGTCCGCGGGCGCCGAAGGCAGATATTCCATAATGAACATGTTGGCGATTGCCGTGGTACCACGCATTGCGTCGCCTTCGGCGTAGCTGCAAAACGACATTATTTGCTCCTTATCATCAACTTATAATCCAAACTATATAATAGCACTAAATTCGTCTATAATCAAGTTAAGTTGCAAAGAAACGCTCAAAAAAGCGTCCGCTTCGCATTTTTGCGCAGCGGACAACAAAAAATGAATTGGTAAATGTGTCTATCACAGTGCAGGATTTACAAACTGCGAGTTGTAAAGACCGGCGTAGAACCCGTTTTGGGCGAGCAGGTCTTCATGCCTGCCCTGCTCTATTATCGAGCCGTCCTTCATCACCAGTATCACATCGGCGCTTCGTATGGTTGAGAGGCGGTGTGCCACAATGAAGCTTGTTCGGCCCTGCATGAGTTTATTGAACGCGGACTGGATCATAAGCTCCGTGCGCGTGTCTATGCTCGATGTAGCCTCATCGAGTATCAGCATCGGCGGCTTTAAGAGCATTACGCGGGTAATGCAAAGCAGCTGCTTTTGACCCTGACTAAGGCTGTTGTCGTCTATAATTGTATCGAGCCCCTTTGGCATGCGGCGGATGAATTCCCAGCTGTGAGCTTCCTTCGCCGCGGCGATTACTTCTTCGTCGGACGCATCAGGCTTGCCGAATGCGATGTTCTCTCTGACCGTGCCGTCCTTAAGCCAGGTTTCCTGCAAAACCATGCCGTATGAGCGCCTTAGCGAGTTTCGCGTGACCGTAATTATGCCTGCGTCGTCAACAAGGATTTCGCCCTTGTCCACATCGTAGAAGCGCATCAGCAGGTTTATCAAAGTGGTCTTACCGCAGCCTGTGGGGCCGACTATCGCAACCATAGTGCCCGGCTCGGCCTCAAGCGAAAAGCCCTCTATGAGCTTTTTCGTTTTATCGTATGAAAAGCTTACATTGCTTATCTCCACCTTGCCTCTGACGTTATCAAGCTCATTCTCGGCGTCGGGAGTTTGCGGCTCGGCGTCAATTATTTCAAACACTCTGTCCGCGCAGGCCAGCGCGTTTTGGAGCTCGGTTATTACCGAGCTTATGTCGTTGAATGGCTTCATATACTGGTTTGCGTATGTCAACAGCACCGTAAGCGCGCCGACGCTCAGGCTGCCAGGGCTAAAGAGTATCCTCAGCGCGCCCACCATAGCCACAAGCGCATAGATTATATTGTTCACAAAGCGTGTGGACGGATTAGTAAGTGATGAAAAGAATACGGCCCTTTGCGAATAATACCTGACCTCGCCGTTCATCTTAGCAAACGCTTCGCTCGAGGCCTGCTCGCGCCTGAAGGCCTTGACCGTCTTTTCTCCGCCTACGATCTCGTTTATATAGGCGGTTTGACGGCCTCTGGCCTCGGTTTGCCTTTTGAACATGTTGAACGTTCTGCCCGCGATGAATTTGGCAACGAGGAAGCTTACTGGCGTAAGCGCAACGACCATAACCGAAATCCATGTATCCTTTGAAAACATGAATATGAGCGTAACGATTATCATTACCGCACCGCCGAAGAGCTGGTTGAAGCCCAGCAAAAGGCCTTCGGAAAGCTGATCGGTATCAGCTATCACTCGCTGTATCACATCGCCCGATGCGTGGCTGTCTAGGTAGCTTAGCGGCAGCACCTGTATTTTTCTTATGGCGCTTGCGCGTATGTCCCTGACGGTGCTGAGCGAAATCTTGTTGTTTATCAGGTTCATCGTCCACGTAAACAGCGCGGCCAAACCTATCAGCATGGCAATTTTAATCAGCGTCCGGAGGACATTATCGATTTTTACGTTTCCCTTTCCGATGATTAAATCTATCGCGTCGCCGAAAAGAATTGGCACATACAGCTGCATAACCACGGAGAGCGCCGAGAGCAGTACGCTCAGAGCCAAAAGCAGCTTATATCTGCCTATGGTATTCATGAGCTTTTTGAAGACCATCATCGAGGACGCCTTGCCGTTTTTCATTTGGCGCTCACCTCCTCCGGGAACTGAGAATAGTAGATCTCCTTGTAAACATCGCAGGACTGCATGAGCTCGGTATGCGTGCCGTCTCCGACGAGCTTACCGTCATCCATAACGAGTATCTTGTCCGCGTTTCTGACCGAGGACGTGCGCTGGGAAACTAGGATTACGGTCATGCTGCCCTTTATGCGCTCAATTGCGCGTCGCAACTTCAAATCTGTGGCAAAATCGAGCGCGCTTGCGGAGTCGTCAAGAATCAGTATCTCCGGTTTTTTAACTAACGCGCGGGCAATCGTAAGCCTTTGCCTCTGGCCGCCGCTAAGATTTCTGCCGCCCTGCTCTATTATGTGGTCAAGGCCGTTCTCCTTACCCTTTACCACCTCCGCCGCCTGAGCGGCCTCAAGCGCCTCCCAAATCTCTTCGTCCGTTGCATTGCTCTTGCCCCAGAGCATGTTCTCCCTTATGCTGCCTTTGAATAAAAGCGCACTTTGGGGCACCACGCCCACACGCTTTATGAGTTCACCCTCCGGGTAGTCCTTTACGTCTATGCCATGAATGAGCACACGTCCGGAGGTTGCGTCGTAGAAGCGCGGTATCAGATCGACAAGCGTAGTTTTGCCGCTGCCAGTGCCTCCTATCACTCCCACGGTCTGACCGCGGCCCACGCAAAAGCCTATGTTCTCAATCGCGCTGTCTCCGGAGCCCTTATAGGAGAACGTCACATTTTCAAATTCTATCGCGGTATCGTTCACAATTTGCTCGGGTAAAGCGCTATTTTTGTAATTCATGCTGCTTTCGATATCAAGCATGGCGGATATGCGCTTTCCGCATGCCAACGCCTTATTTATGGAAATAATCAGAGAAGCCAGCTTTATAAGCTCAACCACTATCTGCGCCATATAGTTGTAAAGCGCCACGAGATCGCCTTGCGCTATGGCGCCGCCGTCCACGCGAAGCGCGCCCACATATATCAGTACGATTGTAGCGATATTGATAACGAGGTAGGTCGCGGGGTTCATAAGTGCGTTGAGCCTGCCCACTATTACGTTCAGCTTTGTGACAGCAGCATTTGCCTCATCGAACTCGTCAGTTTCGGCTTTTTCCTTGTTGAACGCTCTAATGACCCTTACGCCGCTCAGATTTTCGCGAGTTTTGCCAGTTAGCTTGTCCAAAGCCTTCTGCGATTTTGTGAGCAAGGGAATGCTTTTGTACATAATGCCAAAGACTATAATACTGAGCACAGGCAGAACTGCAGCGAATATGAGCGCGCTTTTTACGTCTACCGTAAAAGCCATAATGACCGCGCCCAGCACTATGAAGGGGCTTCTTAGCAGCAATCTCAGCGCCAGATTCAAGCCGTTTTGCACCTGGTTTATGTCGCTGGTCATACGGGTTATAAGCGTGTCTGTACCCGCGCTGTCAAGCTCAGTATAAGACAAACGCTGTATATGGTCAAACATAGCCTGTCTGAGATTTGCCGCAAAGCCCACGCTCGCCTTTGCGGCAAACCATTGCGCCGCAAAGGAAAACGCCATGCCCAGCAGGCCAAAGCCTATCAGTATTCCAAAGCAAAGAAT
>JAFPYA010000137.1 GCA_017412445.1 Clostridia bacterium | reverse complement strand
TGCGTTTGTCCTCCTTTTGCTTTTCTCGTGATGCAGTTGCCAGACCGCATCTCTATTCTAAAGCAAAAGGAGTTTTTTTGTCATCCTCATCGCTTAAGCTATACCGAACCCCACGCCTAGCGTGGGGTTTTCTAAGGACAACAATAATTTTACCTTAAATGACGGTGCCATAGCAAAAAGCGCCTTGAAGCGCGGGCGGTTTAATGATAAAATTTATTCACTTTGATGTGTGGAGAATCGGATGTTTGATTTACCTTCTGATGTAAAACTGATAATAGACCGCTTAAACGCGCACGGCTTTGAGGCCTACGCCGTAGGCGGCTGCGTGCGCGACGCGCTGCTTGGCAAAACGCCCAACGACTGGGACATAACCACGAGCGCCGAGCCCGCCGAAATGCAGGAGTGCTTTAAGGGCTTCAGGCTCATAGAAACCGGGCTTAAGCACGGCACGCTGACCGTAATGCTGGACGGCAAGGGGTACGAGGTGACCACTTACCGCGTGGACGGAAAGTACAGCGACCACAGGCGGCCAGACAGCGTTACGTTTGTAAGTGAGCTTAAGGAGGATCTCGCCCGCAGGGACTTTACGGTAAACGCCATGGCCACGAAGGACGGGCGCGAGATTATTGACCTGTTCGGCGGCAGGGACGACCTTGAGAAGGGCGTCATCCGCTGCGTGGGCGAGGCCGCTCAGCGCTTCCGCGAAGACGCGCTGAGGATACTCAGAGCTTTGCGCTTTGCCTCCGTGTACGATTTTGAAATAGAAGAAAGCACATGTGCGGCGGCGTTGGAGCTGAGGGACACGCTTTCAAACGTGTCTGAGGAGCGCATATTTACGGAGCTAAAGAAGCTTCTGTGCGGCAAGGGCGTCGAGCGCGTATTGCTGAGGCTCCCTCAGGTGATATTTGCAATACTGCCCGAGCTTGAGCCCATGTACAATTGCAGGCAGAACAACCCTCATCACGCGTATGACGTATGGACGCATACCGTAAAAACCATCGCCGCCTCCCCCGCCGACCCCGTTTACAGGCTGGCGATGCTCTTTCACGACAGCGGCAAGCCCAGGGCTCACACGGTTGACGAAGAAGGCATAGATCACTTTAAGCTGCACCAGCTCTACAGCGTCGAAATCGCCGAAAAGTGCCTTTTGCGCTTAAAGAGCGACACGGCGACGCTGCGGCAGGCGCTGTTTCTGATAAAGGAGCACGACCTGCGCATCCCCGCGACCGTGCGTGCGGTCAAGAAGCAGATGCTGAGGCTCGGCAGCGAGGGCTTTATCTCGCTGTTCCCCGTGTTCAGAGCGGACCTTCTGGCACAAAATCCCGCCATGATACCCGAAAAGGCCGCGCATGTGGACGAGCTTGAGGCAATAGCAAGCAAGCTTGTAGCCGAAAACGCCTGTCTCAGGATTTCTCAGCTGGCCGTAAACGGCAACGACCTGAAGGCTATAGGCATCACGGGAAAGCAGACCGGCGAGACGCTCGGCTTTCTGCTGAATGAAGTGGCCTTGAGCGATGTAAAAAACGACAGGGAGACGCTTATAGCGCTGGCCCAAAGGCA
>JAFPYA010000136.1 GCA_017412445.1 Clostridia bacterium | reverse complement strand
GTTTGGTGTTTGGAGGTGCTTGTTACGGAGAAGTTGATTATTGCTGTGGACGCCATGGGCGGCGACAACGCGTCGGGCTGCGTGGTAGAGGGACTCAAGATGTTTCTGGACGAATTTGCGGACTGCGAGGCGCTTTTGTTCGGCACGGAGGAGACCGTAAGCCCACTGCTTGAAACGCTGGGCGACAAACAAAGCAGGGTCACGCTGTGCCCCTGTGAGGAAGTAATCACCATGCACGACGAGCCTATGATGGCGGTGAGGAGAAAACAGAATTCCTCGCTCGTTCAGGGCCTTAAGGCCGTAAAGGAGGGCCGGGCGCAGGCGTTTGTGTCCGCCGGCTCTACGGGCGCGATATTCATAGGAGGCATGGTCACGCTCAAGATGCAAAAGGGCATTTCCAGACCCTCTCTGGGCTCCATCTTCCCGGGCAAGAAAAACCCCTTCCTCGTTATAGACTGCGGCGCCAACGCGGACTGCCAGCCGGAGTACCTGAGGCAGTTCGGCCTCATGGGCAGCGTGTACATGCAAAAGGTCATAGGCGTAAGCGAGCCCAAGGTGGCCTTGGTAAACATAGGCGCCGAGGAGGAGAAGGGCAGCAAGCTCTATAAAGAAGCGCACCAGCTGATGAAGGCGCAAAGCGCCTACAAATTTGCGGGCAACATAGAGCCGCGGGACATACAAAGCGGTGAAGCGGACGTGGTTGTGTGCGACGGCTTTACCGGAAATGTGATACTCAAATAAGCTGAGGGCTTGACGAGGTTCATATTCGACGCCATAAAGGGCGAAATAATGGGCAGCGTCAGGAGCAAAATCGGCGGTCTTATGATAAAGCCCGCCCTCAAGGACTTAAAGCAAAAATTCGACAGCGACCGGTACGGCGGCGCGCCGCTGCTGGGCGTAAACGGCGCGGTGGTCAAGGCGCACGGCTCGTCAAACGCCTACGCGTTCTCGAAGGCGCTCGAGCAGGCACGCAAGATGGTGCTGGGCGGCGTGACCGAGGCGCTGGAAAAGGGTCTTAACGAAATACAGAATTCGTAGACATATAAACATTTTTACGGAGGTTTCAACATGGATTACAACACAGCGTTTGAAAAGATCGCGGAGCTCATAGAGGCGCAGCTGCCCGTGAGCAAGGAGCAAATCAAGCCCGAGAGCCGCCTTGTAGAGGATCTGGGCGCTGACAGCGCCAACATAATGATACTCATCTGCGACATAGAGGACAACTTCAACGTGCAGGTGGACAACGACATGCTGGCCAAGGTCTCGACGGTTGACGATATAGTTAAATATCTTACGAAATGAGCCGTGTCGAAGCCGTAATAGGCTACGAGTTTAAAAATCAGGCGCTGCTCAGGCAGGCGCTCACTCACCCGTCCTATGGCGGCGATCATCACGTAAAGGATTATCAGCGCCTCGAGTTTCTGGGCGACGCGGTGCTTGAGCTCTACGTAAGCGAGTGGCTCTACCGCGCATATCCGGATCTGGACGAGGGCAAGCTCACCCGCATGCGCGCCGATCTCGTCAGAGAGAGCACGCTGTCAAGGGCGCTGGGCAAGCTGGGACTCAACGAATTCATACTCCTGTCCGTGGGCGAAGAGAAAAACGCGGGCAGGAGTAAGCCTGCTATTCTCTGCGACGTGTTCGAGGCCATCGCGGGCGCAATATACCTCGATGGCGGTAGGCGCGAGGCGGGCAGGTTTATACAGATGGCGCTGGGCGACGCGCTCAGGGAGGATACCTCAAGGGAGGATCATCTGGACTACAAAAGCAGACTTCAGTCTGTTTTGCAGGCTATGGGGCGCATGCCTCAGTACGAAATGACAGGGCGCGAGGGTCCTGACCACGCGCCTGTGTTCGCGTACGTGGTCAGCGCCGAGGGCATAGAGCTTGGACGCGGCACAGGTCACAGCAAGCAGGCGGCGCAGCTCGACGCGGCGCAGGCAGCGCTAAAAATCTTGCCGGCGAAAAAGCGGGCGGGCAACATAATTAAACAGGAGCATTCAAGGGTTTGCGACTTAAACGCTTATACATACACGGCTTCAAGAGCTTTGCCGACAAGGTGGAAATCACCTTTGAGCACGGCATAACCGGCGTCGTGGGGCCAAACGGCTGCGGCAAAAGCAACATCGCCGACGCCATAAGATGGGTGCTGGGCGAGCAAAGCGCCAAGCAGCTGCGCGGCAGCAAAATGGAGGACGTCATATTCAACGGCACCGACAAGCGCCGCCGATTGGGCTGGTGTGAGGTGACGCTGACCTTTGACAACGAGGATCACGCCCTGCCCATAGATTTTACCGAGGTTGCGGTCACGCGCCGCGCCTACAGGACGGGCGAGGGCGAATACATGATAAACAGCCAGCCTTGCAGGCTCAAGGACATCGTGGACCTGTTCCGCGACACGGGTACCGGCAGAGACGGCTATTCCATCATCGGTCAGGGACGAGTGGACGAGATTTTGTCCCAGAAGACCGACGAAAGGCGGCAGGTGTTTGAGGAGGCCGCCGGCATAGTAAAATACAAGGCGCGCAAGACCGAGGCCGAGAAGCGGCTCGAAAACACCGCCCAGAACCTTGCCAGAGTCAGCGATCTGGTCGAAAGCCTCGAGGAGCGCATAGAGCCGCTGAGGCTGCAAAGCGAGGACGCGCGAAAATACCTTGCGCTGAGGGACGAGCTCAAGGGGCTCGAGCTCAACGCCTTTATACTGCGCTCCCAAAGGTACATGGAGCGCATGGGCGAACTTGACGGGGTGTTAAGCGACATCGCCAGGGACACTGCCGAAAACGAAAACGCGCGCCAGACGCTTTCAAACCAGCGCGACGACAGCCAGCAAAGGCTTGAAACCGGAGAAAGGGAGAGTGCGGCGCTGCGCGAATCGCTGCAGGAATACATACGCGACGTCGAGGCCGCCGAGGGCAGCGCGGGTGTGCTGAGGGAAAGGCTCATCTCCTATCAGAAGGAGCGCAGCCGACTTGAAAGCGAAAAGGAGGCCGCGGGTCAGGGCGAGCAGGGGCTCAAAAACCGCATTTCTCAGCTTGAAGCGGAGCTTGCTCAAAGCCGCGAAACGCTCGAAAAGGAGCGCCTTCGCTCGCAGGCGAGCGAGGACGAGCTTTCCAGAAAGGAGAACGCGCTGCGCGAGCTCGAAAACCGCGCCGAGGAGGCCAAGGAGGCCGTAATCGACGCCATGAACGCGCTGGGCGACCAGAGGAGCGAGCAGGCGCGCTTGAGCGCGCTGTCTCAGGCGATAGGCGCGCAGATCAAAAGCTTAGGCTCAAACGTAGAGAAAAACGCCGAGCAGGGCGCGGAATACGAAAAGGCGCGCGAAATCGCCGCAGGGCAGCTGGAAACCGAAAAGCAGCGCCTTGCCGCCCTCGGCGATGATGCTAAGCGCATAAGCGAGGAAACGCACAGGCTGGGCGAGCAGTTCGACAAGCTGAGCCGCGAAAGCAACGAGCTTCTGGCGCAAAGGCAGGAGCTCAGCAGCCGCGCAAAGCTCTTAAACGAGATGCAGCGCGACTACGAGGGCTACAACCTGTCCGTCAAGCAGGTGCTAAAGGAGGCCGAACGGCTCAAGCTCACCAGCGTGCACGGCGTAGTTGCAAACGTGATTCACGCCGAGCAGCGCATAGAAAAGGCCGTGGAAACCGCGCTGGGCGCGGCGCTGCAGGATATAATCGTGGACAGCGAGGAGGACGCGAGGGAGCTTATAGGCTTCTTAAAGCGCTACCGCTACGGGCGCGCCACCTTCCTGCCCATCAGCGCAGTCAGAGGTCGCACGCTGGACTACAACGAGCGCCGCGTGCTCTCAATGCCCGGCTGCATAGGCATCGCCAGCGAGATGGTGACATACGACCCCATATACAAGGGCATTGCCGAAAACCTGCTGGGTAGGACAGTAATCGCCGAAAACCTGTCCGCGGCCATACCCATACACCGCGCGGGGCGGCAGAGCTTCCGTCTGGTTACCCTCGACGGCGACGTGATGAACGTGGGCGGCTCGATGACCGGCGGCAGCACAGTCAGCCGCATGACGAGCCTTTTGTCCCGCGAAAGAGAGATCAAAGAGACCGGCGAAAAGCTGATGCAGATGAACGCCCGCCTCAAGGACTACGATATCAGGCTTAAGGAAACGGCGCAGAAGCGCTCAGACCTCAAGGCCTCGCGTCAGGAGGCCTACGACGAGTTCCATCAGCAGGAGATCGCCGTGGCGAGGGCGCAGGCGCACCTGTCTCAGACCGAGGAGGTCTGGCAAGCGCATTCCGAGCGCCAGACCGCCGTTGTAAACGAAAAACAGCGCCTCGAAGCGCAGCTTGAGGAGATCGCGCTGCAGGAAAAGGAGCTCGGCAGCCGCAAGCAGCTGAGCGAGGAAAGCAGCGCCGCCCTTAAAGAAGAGGCCGTAAGGCTTCAGGGCGAGCTGAACGCTGAGCGACCCCGCGTGGACGAGTTCCGCGAGCGCGTGATGGCCGGCAGGCTGAGCCTCGCCGCGTTTGAAAAGGACACCGCAGTAAAGGCGGACGAGCTGAAGCGCCTCATAGACCGTCAGGGCGACACGTTGAGGATGCTTCAGGACGCGGAGGAAAACCTCAAAAAGCTTAAGCTCAGCGAGGATTCCGACAGGGAACGCTTAAGCAGTGAGGAGCAGAGCCTCGGCATAGCCCGCGCTTCACTGAATGAGACCCGCGCGGAATTTGAAAAGGCAGACAAGGCGAGGCTCGCCGCCCAGGAGGCGCTCAAGGCCATAAACGAAAAACTGGAGAGCCTGAACCGTGAGGCCGAGGAGCTGAGTGAACGCAACCACAGAAGCGAATTGCTGCGCCAAAAGCTGGAGAGCGACTTAAACAACCTGACCGGGCGCATTTTCGAGGACTATCAGCTCACGCTTGAGGGCGCGAAGGAATTTGAAGACAAGGACTTCAAGCTTTCAGAGGGCGAGCGCCGCATAACATCGATAAAGAGCGAGATTAAGGCGCTTGGCAGCGTGAACGTAGGCGCTATGGACGAATACCGCGAGGTCAGCGCAAAATACGAGGAGCTGTCCTCTCAGCGCGACGACCTCGTAAAGGCGAGGGACGACCTTACCGGCATAATCGACGAGCTGGGCGGCAAGATGGAAAAGCAGTTCAAGGAAAAGCTGACCCAGCTGGACGAATACTTCGGCGAGACCTTTACCGCCCTGTTCGGCGGAGGTCAGGCGCGCATTTCCCTCGAGGATCCCGACAACGCGCTCACCAGCGGCATAGAGATCGCCGCCCAGCCCCCGGGCAAAAAGCTGCAGCTTTTGTCGCTGCTAAGCGGCGGCGAGCGCGCGCTTACCGCAATCGCGATCCTTTTTGCCATGCTCAAGCTCAAGCCCACGCCGTTTTGCATGCTGGACGAGATCGAGGCGGCGCTGGACGACGCGAACATAGACAACTTCGCGGAGTACCTTAAGGGCTATTCAGTAAACACGCAGTTCGTGGTGGTCACACACAGAAAGGGCACCATGTCCGCCTGCGACGCGCTATACGGCGTTGCGATGGAGGAAAAGGGCGTAAGCAAGCTGATGAGCGTGAAGCTGCAGGAGGCCGTGTAAGCAGGGCGGCATATAACGCAAATAAACGACAGGAGGTGCTTAAAGCATTGGGACTGTTCAGCAAGATAAAAAACGGCCTTATGCGCACCCGCAACAAGATGGGCGCGCAGATGGACGAGCTGGTGGAGAACACCAAAGAGATCGACGACGACTTTTTTGAGGAAATCACCGACATACTGGTGATGAGCGATGTGGGCGCGCGCCTGGCCACCGAGCTTTCGGACAAGCTCAGGCAGCAGTGCTCCGAAAAGAACATAAAGGACGCGGCAAAGGCCAAAGAGATGCTCAAGGGTCTGCTGGCCGACGAGATGATCGCAAAGCCCATGGTGCTCAACGATCCCTCCGTAATATTCGTGATAGGCGTAAACGGCGTGGGCAAGACCACCTCCATAGGCAAGCTCGCAAGCCGCTTAAAGACCATAGGCCGCAGGGTAGTGATAGTTGCGGGCGACACGTTCAGAGCTGCCGCCGCAGAGCAGCTCAGCGTCTGGGCAGACAGAGCCGAGGTGCCCATTGTCAAGCGGCAGGAGGGCGCGGACCCCGCTTCCGTGGTCTACGACGGCATACAGGTGGCCAAGGCGCGACATGCGGACGTGATGATAGTTGACACCGCCGGCAGACTGCACAACAAGACGCACCTGATGGAGGAGCTCAAAAAGATGGCGCGCGTCGTCGAAAAGGAATTTCCGACGGCCGACATGCACGCGCTGCTGGTATTGGACGCGACCACAGGCCAGAACGGCTTGAATCAGGCGCGCGTGTTCATGGACGTGACCAAGCTCGACGGAATCATACTCACAAAGCTCGACGGCACGGCCAAGGGCGGCATCGCGGTCGCCATACGGCGCGAGCTCGGGCTGCCGGTGCGTTACATTGGCGTGGGCGAGGGGTTGGACGACATGCAGCCCTTCGAGGCGCACGAATTC
>JAFPYA010000135.1 GCA_017412445.1 Clostridia bacterium | reverse complement strand
TCTTGGCCTCCCAGGGCGCGATTATGAGCATTCTGGGCTCGGGCGAGGAGATGTTCGCCACGCCGTTGAGCGGGGTGGGCGTGCCGTAATAGTCGACGGTGATTTTGTCAAGTATCTGGGGATTGGCTCTGCCGGCTCTGAGGGTGGAATAATCTTTTTTGAGCGCGGTCAGCGTTTTTTCCATTTTTACTTTTGCTTCATCGATTTTATCCTGATACATACGGGTGCCTCCTTGTACAAATTTATTTCGTGCATATTTTATAAAATTTGCGGCTCTGTGTCAAGCAAATTATGGTCAATTCTGCAGTTGCAATATGAGCTTTTTTGGGGTATAATAATGGCAAAGCCGAAAAGGCTTTGACGAAAGGAATCGCTCCATGGGCTCCTCAAGGACTCACAATATAAAAATCGGCCTGATTGTCTGCGACGCGCTGATTTTGGCGCTGTGCGCGTTTGCCGCGCTTCTGACCAAATACGCCCCCAACATCGAGCCGGACGTGCTTAAGGACATGCTGCGCTGGCTGCCCGGGCTGGTGGGCATATATCTGCTTATAAACGCGGTTTTCGGCATGTACAGGGTGCTGTGGAAATACGCCGACTCCTACCAGCTGCTCAAGCAGGGCATGGCGGTGGTGGTAGCCTTCGGCGTAACGTTCATAATAAACGCGGTGCTGTCGCTGATAAACGATTACAGGCCCCTCAGCAACAACTACCTGATCACCTACGTCATGTTCTCTGAGGCCTGCGTGCTGGCCTCGCGCCTGATAATGCAGAACATCGGCCAGCATAAGCTCGCGGGCAACCTCACGCCCGGCCTCGACGGCAGGCGCGTGCTGGTGGTGGGCGCGGGGGACGCGGGCGCGCACATAGTCGAAATGTTTCAAAAGAACCGCGACAGCATGGGCACGGTGGCGGCAATCGTGGACGACGACCCCGATAAGCGCGGCTTCAGGATAGGCGACATACCCGTGATGGGCGAGGTGAGCGACATCCCCTCCCTCGCCGTAAGCGAGGACATAAGCGACATTATCATCGCCCTGCCCACCGCGTCAAAGCAGCGCTTAAGCGAAATCACCGAGGTTTGCCTCGGCACCGGCTGCTACGTGCGCGTGATGGACAGGCTCAAGCACGTCACCGAGGAATAACGCATATATAATTCAATTCTCTGACGCTTCAGCAGCTTTTGTACATCGTAAAAATCGCCGAGACAGGGTCGCTCAGCCGCGCCGCCGAGAGACTCTACGTAGCCCAGCCCTCGCTCACGGCCTCCGTGCGCGAGCTTGAAAAGGAGATAGGCGTAACCCTGTTCAACCGCACAGGGCGCGGCGTGACGCTGACCGCGGACGGCGCGGCGTTTTTGCCTTACGCCCGAAGCGTGCTGGAGCAGTACGAAAACCTGCTCGACGCCTACGGAAGCGGAAGCCCGCGCAAACAGAAATTCGCGGTCTCGACCCAGCATTACTCATTCGCGGTTAAGGCGTTTGTGGAGCTGGTGCGCTCGCTGGACGTGGCGGAATACGAGCTGGCGCTGAGGGAAACGCGCACGCGCGACGTGATAAGCGACGTGGCCGCGTCCCGCAGCGAAATAGGCGTATTGTACAAAAGCGACTTCAACCGCAAGGCCATAACCAAGCTGCTTTCGGGCGAAAATCTCGAGTTTCACAGGCTCATCACCTGCAGCGCCTTCGTGTATCTCTGGAAGGGGCATCCGCTGGCGAAAAACGAGAGCATCAGCTTTGAAGAGCTTACGCCCTACCCCAACCTGTCCTTCGAGCAGGGCGAAACGGGCAGCTTCTATTTCGCCGAGGAAATTCTGTCCACAAACGAGTATCCGCGCTCCATACTGTGCAACGACCGCGCCACCATGCTGAACCTGATGGTGGGCGTAAACGGCTACACGCTGTGCTCCGGCATAATCTGCGAGGAATTGAACGGCAGCGACTTTGCCGCCGTGCCCTACCGCGGCGAGGGCGAAAACAAAAACAGCGAAATGGAGATAGGCTACATCACCCGCTCCGGCAGCCTTATGAGCGTTGCCGCCCAAAGGTACATATTCGAGCTCAAAAAATATCTGGGCATCGCCGACCAACCCCCCACCGCCTGAAAAACGCGGCACGTTATTATGGGAGCTATAGCTTTTGACTATAGCTCCCTATTGTTTTTGTGTATTTGACATTTACCAACCGCTTTGGTAGAATTATGCCATCCCGAACAAAGGAGCGTTCACATGAAAGCAAGGTTCAGCAGCATCGCCGAAATCATGACGCGCGAGCGAATGTGCCCCGGGCACAGATAAAAACGAAACAGGCATATTTACGGACACACATTCATAAAATATTAAGGAGATAAAAGCCATGTCAGATATCAAAAATTCCGCCTCCTGGGCGTTTGAAACCCGTCAGCTTCACATAGGTCAGGAAAACGCCGACCCCGTAACCGACGCCCGCGCGGTGCCTATATACGCCACCACCTCCTACGTGTTCCACAACAGCCAGCACGCCGCAGACCGCTTCGGCCTGAGGGACGCGGGCAACATATACGGCAGGCTCACCAACCCCACCGAAAGCGTGTTTGAGGAAAGGATCGCCTCCCTCGAGGGCGGCAGCGCGGCGCTCGCGGTGGCAAGCGGCGCGGCGGCGATAAGCTACACCATTCAGGCGCTGGCAAAGAGCGGCGAGCACATAGTGGCGGCCAAGACCATATACGGCGGCACGTTCAACCTGCTCGAGCACACGCTGCCCCTGACCAACGGCATAAGCGCCACGTTCGTGGATCCGGACGAGGAAAACAGCTTTGAAAACGCGATTCGCCCCAACACCAAGGCCATATTCATAGAGACGCTGGGCAACCCGAACTCCAACATCGTGGACATAGAGGCGGTCGCAAAGGTCGCCCACGCGCACAACATACCGCTGGTCGTGGACAACACCTTCGCCACGCCCTACCTCGTGCGCCCCATAGAGTACGGCGCGGACATAGTGGTGCACTCCGCCACCAAGTTTATAGGCGGCAACGGCACGGCGATAGGCGGCGTGATCGTTGAGAGCGGAAAATTCGACTGGAAGAAAAGCGGCGCCTACCCCTGGATAAGCGCGCCCAACCCCAGCTACCACGGCATTGCGTTCTACGACGCGGTGGGCCCCGCAGCGTTCGTGACCTACATACGCGCCATACTCCTAAGGGACACCGGTGCCACGCTCTCCCCATTCCACGCCTTCATATTCCTGCAGGGACTCGAGACGCTGAGCCTGAGGGTCGAGCGCCACGTGTACAACGCGCTGAAGATAGTGGACTATCTGAAAAAGCATCCGCAGGTCGAGGCCGTGCACCATCCCTCCCTCGAGGGCGAAAAGGGGCATGAGTACTATCAGAAGTATTTCCCGAACGGCGGCGGCTCGATATTCACCTTTGAAGTAAAGGGCGACAGCCTGACCGCGCAGAAATTCATAGACAACCTCGCCATATTCTCGCTCCTTGCCAACGTAGCCGACGTGAAATCGCTGGTCATTCACCCCGCCACCACCACCCACAGCCAGCTGAGCGAAAGCGAATTGCTGGATCAGGGCATTAAGCCAAACACCATCCGCCTGTCCATAGGCACCGAAAACGTAAACGACCTTATAAGCGCCCTTGACGCGGCGTTTGAGGCAATAAAGTAAAACCCTCCCGTACCCTTTAACCCCGGCGGCCGGCTCACCCGGCCGCCCTTTTTGCTTGTTTTTTGGCTTTTCCTGCCCGCATACAGGCAAAAGCGCTTATTGCGCTTGCAAAAAACCGCTTATGGGTGTATAATGAGTTTATTACACCGTCATAAAAAAAGGAGAACATCATGAACGAACAGCTTGCCCGCAAACTTCAACAGGTGGGCATAAAATTCAACCTGCCCGGCCCCTTCTTCAGCTATGAGGAGATAAACGTAGGCAACGTGAACCACACCTACCGCGCCGACTACATACGCGACGACGGCACGGGCATGGCGCGCATAAAGAGCTACCTCGTGCAGCAGGTGAACACCTACGCCTTTAAAGACCCGATAGGTCTTATGGAAAACATAGACAAGGTGACCGAGTACATCCACGCGCAGAACCCCCAGCAGACCTGCCTGCACTACCACCACACCGCCGACCGCAACACCTACGTGTTCGAGGGCGACGAATTCTGGCGCATATGCAACTACGTGCCCAGCGTGACCTACGACACCTGCGAAAGCCTCGACATAGTCAGGAGCGCGGCTGAGGCCTTTGGCGGCTTCCAATTGCAGCTCAGGGACTTTGACGCCTCACAGCTCAAGTACACCATACCGGACTTTCACAACACCCGCAAAAGGTACGAGACGCTCATAGCCGACGCCAAGGCCGACCCGCTGGACAGGGTAAAGAACGTGCGCGAGGAGCTGGACTACCTTTTGAGCGTTCAGGACATGGCCTGCAAGCTCACCGACATGGAGAAAAGGGGCGAGCTTCCCCTTCGCGTCACCCACAACGACACAAAGATAAACAACGTGCTGTTTGACCCGGACACCAAACAGGCCATACTTGTCATTGACCTCGACACGGTCATGCCCGGCCTCGTGGCGCACGATTTCGGCGACGCGGTGCGCTTTGCCGCCAACTTCACCGAGGAGGACTCTGAAAACACAGACAAAACCGGCGTGGACCTGAACATCTTCTGGGCGTTTGCGGACGGCTTTTTGAGCAAGACCACGCAGATGCTGACTCAGAACGAAATAGACACGCTGGGCATGAGCGGCTTCGTGCTGGCCTGTGAGCTGGCCACCCGCTTCCTTGACGACTACATTACCGGCGACAAGTACTTCAAGGTCAAAAAGAACAACCACAACATCATCCGCACCCGCTGCCAGATCGCCCTGGCCAAGGACATGTACAAAAAGCGCGACGCCATGGACGCGATAGTGGAGGGCTGCGGGTCTCGGAGCTGGTGGAGCTCACATTGCACGATATGGATTTCGAAGCGGGATTCATCCGCGTGCTGGGCAAGG
>JAFPYA010000134.1 GCA_017412445.1 Clostridia bacterium | reverse complement strand
TGTTACCACGTTTGACGGGCAAAGTCAAGCAAAATTACATTACGCAAAGGCTACACCGTGGTGAAAAAAATACGCGAAAAGAAGGCAAAAATATGATAAACGTCTCAGGCACCGCATACAGCTACGGCTGGCGATTTTACTTTACCGCACTAATGAGGTAAGGTCGATTTGCGTAGCTTGGATTTACATAGCTTTTCTTAAACGATTACGGGCGACGCGGATTGACACCGCGGCGCTTTTTTCTTAAATTGAATTCGGAGGCAATGAAATGATAATCGTACTGAAGGCAAATACACCGATCGAAAAACAGAATCAGCTGACCGACTGGCTCAAGGGCATGCACCTCGGCGTACACGTATCGACCGGGGAATACCAGACGGTGATAGGCCTGATAGGCGACACCACCAAGGTGGACATCGACCTGATAAGCAGCCTCGACATAGTGGAGCGCGTGACCCGGGTAAGCGAGACGTTCAAATGCTGCAACCGCCGCTTCCATCCCGAGGACACGGTGATCGACGTGAACGGCGTCAAGATAGGCGGCGGCAATTTCTGCGTAATAGCCGGCCCCTGCTCAGTCGAAAGCGAGGAGCAGATAATGACCGTGGCGCGCGCGGTAAAGGCGGCGGGCGCGGGCATGCTGCGCGGCGGCGCGTTCAAGCCCCGCACCTCCCCCTACGACTTTCAGGGGCTCAAAGCCGAGGGCCTTGAGCTGCTTAGGCAGGCGCGCAAGGAAACGGGCCTTCCGATAGTTACCGAAATCATGTCTGTTTCGGATCTGCCCCTGTTTGACGACATAGACGTGCTGCAGGTGGGCGCAAGGAACATGCAGAACTTTGACCTTCTCAAGGCGCTGGGGCAGACTGACAAGCCCATATTGCTTAAGCGCGGCCTTGCAAATACGCTGAAGGAATTGCTGATGAGTGCCGAATACATAATGGCCAGCGGCAACGAAAAGGTCATACTTTGTGAGCGCGGCATACGCACGTACTCCGATTACATGCGCAATACTCTCGACCTGAGCGCCGTGCCCATGCTGCACGAGCTCAGCCACCTGCCGGTTGTGGTCGACCCCTCTCACGCCACGGGCATAGCCCGCATGGTGCCGCCCATGACGCTGGCCGCGGTGGCCTGCGGCTGCGACGGACTCGAAATAGAGGTGCACAACAACCCCACCCACGCGCTCAGCGACAACGCCCAGCAGCTTACCCCCGATGAATTTGCAAAGCTCTGCAAGCGCATCGAGGTCGTTCGGAGCGTGATAGCATGACGGTCGGCATAGTCGGGCTGGGGCTTATAGGCGGCTCCTTCGCAAAGGCATACAGCAAGGTAGGTCACCGCGTGTTGGCATACGACACAAACGAGAGCATACTTCAGTTTGCAATGCTTGGCGGCAGCGTGGACAAGGCGCTGGAGGCGGCGGATTTGTGCGGCTGCGACCTCATACTCATATGCACATACCCCGGGGCAGCGATAGAGTACATGAAGAAAAACGGCGCGCTGATTGGCGATAAGCCCATAGTTATCGACTGCTGCGGCACCAAGCGCAACGTGGTCGACGAGGGCATGGCGCTGGCGCGCAGGTACGGCTTCACCTACGCCGGCGGGCATCCCATGGCGGGCACGCAGTTTTCGGGCTTCAAGTATTCAAAGGACAGCATGTTCAAGGGCGCGCCCATGGTGATAGTGCCGCCGAGATACGACGACATAGCGCTGCTCGACAAAATCAAGAACCTGCTCAAGCCCGCGGGCTTTGCGTCCATAACCGTGACTACCGCCGAAAAGCACGACGAGATGATTGCCTTCACCAGCCAGCTTGCGCACATAGTCTCAAGCGCATACATTAAAAGTCCCACCGCTGCCGGCCACAAGGGCATGAGCGCGGGCAGCTACAAGGACATGACGCGCGTGGCGTGGCTGAACCCTCAGATGTGGGCGGAGCTGTGCCTCGACAACCGCGACAACCTTATTAAGGAAATCGACTGCATAACCGAAAAGCTTGGCGAATACAGGCGCGCTCTCGCCGATAACGACGAAAGCGAGATGATAAGGCTGCTCGACGAGGGCAGGCGCATAAAGGAAGAGGTGGACGGCTGATGAGGACCGTCAGGGTAAACGCCAGCCGCGCTTACGACGTGGTCATAGGCGAAGGGCTTTTAAGCGAAGCCGGAGAGCGCATCTCAAGCGTATCCGCCTGCAAGAAGGCCGTAATCGTTTCCGACGACAACGTGTTTGCCATATACGGCCGGGCGCTTATCGAAAGCCTCGAAAAGCGCGGCATCAGCTGCACGCGCTTCGTGTTCCCGCACGGCGAAATGAGCAAAAATCTCTCGGTCTACGGGGAATTGCTCGAATACATGTGCCAGATGCGCCTGACGCGGCAGGACGCCGTTGTGGCTCTCGGCGGCGGCGTGACCGGAGATTTGGCGGGCTTTGCGGCCTCGACCTATCAAAGGGGCACGGGCTTTATACAGCTGCCCACTTCCCTTCTGGCAGCCGTGGATTCCTCAGTTGGCGGCAAGACCGCGCTCGACTTAAACGGCGGCAAAAATCAGGTGGGCAGCTTCTATCAGCCCATGCTGGTGCTTTGCGACCTTAATACCCTGAAGACCCTGCCCTCTGACGAATACACAAACGGCTGCGCCGAGGTCATAAAGTACGCGATGATAGGCAGCGAGGAGATGTTCAATCGCCTCGATGAAACGCCGGTTAGCGCCCAGTACGAAGACATAATCGGCGAATGTGTCGCCATGAAGCGCGACTACGTTGAAAAGGACGAAAGGGACACAGGGGTCAGGGCGTTTCTGAACTTCGGCCACTCCTTCGGCCACTCCTTCGAGCTGCTCAGCGGCTACTCTATACCGCACGGGCGCGCGGTCGCCATGGGCATGGCCGCGATTGCGCGGGCAGCGGTAAGGCTGGGCGTATGCGAAGGAGAGGCGCTCGACAGGCTCATCGCACTGCTTGACAAGTACTCTCTGCCCGTTCGGGCTGACTTTGACCCAAAGGACGTGGCAAGGGCGTGCCTCAGCGACAAAAAGGCCGCTCAGGACGGTATAAGGCTGATAGTGCCCGAAAGAATCGGCACCTGCCGCGTACAAAAGGTGCCCTCAGACGAAATAATCGTCTGGGCTGAAGCGGGGCTTAAATCATGATTAAAGTAATCGCGGGCGGCCAAAGGCACGGCAGCGTGACCGTGCCCTCGTCAAAATCGCAGGCGCACAGGGCACTGATCACCGCGGCGCTCAGCGACAGGCCTTGCAGGCTGTATTTTAACGGCGCGTCAAACGACATACTCGCTACCGCCGGTTGCCTTGGCGCTCTCGGCGCAAATATCGCGCTTACCGAAGGCGGTTGCATCGTAAGGCCCATAAGCCAGAGCGCGCCCGGCGAAAAGCTGCTGCGCCCCGGCGAGAGCGGCTCGACGCTCAGGTTCCTTTTGCCCCTTGCGGGCGCCCTTGGAGTGAGCGCGCGCTTCATACTGGAAGGGCGGCTCGGCAAAAGACCGATGGACGCGCTGACAGACGAGCTTAAGGCGCACGGAATGAGCGTGCAGGGCGACGAAAGCAGTCTTATATGCTCCGGCAAGCTGACAAGCGGCGTATATACGCTGCCGGGCGACGTGTCGAGCCAGTTTGTAAGCGGCCTTCTGTTCGCCCTTCCCCTGCTTGAAGGCGACAGCGAAATACGGCTGACCGGCGCAATCGAGTCCCGCGCGTACATAACCATGACCGAAAACGCGCTTGCAAAATGCTCTGTACGCATAAAGAACGACGGCAGAAACTACTTTATACCCGGTTCTCAGCACTATAAGGCGGGCGACAGCATGAGCGTTGAGGGCGACTGGTCAAACGCCGCGTTCTTCCTGTGCATGGGCGCCTTGTCGTATGAGGGCGTGAGCGTGAGGGGACTTGACACCGTTTCGGCTCAGGGCGACAAAGCCGTGCTCGACATACTTGAGCGTTTCGGCGCAAACATAAACATAAACGATGACGTAGTCAGCGTCTCAAAGGGCGCGCTTCGCCCCCAGACAATAGACGCTTCAATGATACCAGACCTCGTGCCCGCGCTCTCTGCCCTGTGCGCCCTTGCTTCCGGCAGGAGTGAAATAACAAACGCCGCAAGGCTCAGGCTCAAGGAGTCCGACAGGCTCAAAACCACTTCCCGGATGCTGAACGCCCTCGGCGCGCGCGTAACCGAAACTGTGGACGGCCTGATAATAGACGGAGTGAGCCGCCTTAAGGGCGGCAGGGCGGACGCGGCCGGTGATCACCGTATAGCGATGGCTGCAGCCACAGCCGCCTGCGGCTGCGAGGAAAACGTGGAGATTTGCGGCGCGGAGTGTGTAAACAAATCCTATCCCGCGTTCTTTAACGATTTTGAAGCTTTGGAGGTAACGGTATGAGCAGCTCCACAGGCGAAAATCTGAAGCTGACGATATTCGGTCAAAGCCATTCTCCCGCGATAGGCATGACGCTTGAGGGCATACCCGCCGGGCAAAGGATAGATTTTGACGCGCTGAGCGCCTTTCTTAAACGCCGCGCCCCCGGTCAGAGCGCTTTGTCTACGCCGCGCAAAGAGGCCGACGCGCCCGAATTTCTGTGCGGGATACTGAACGGTTACACCTGCGGCGCTCCCATAACCGCGATAATACGCAACACGAATACCCGCTCCTCGGATTACGAGGCGTTCAAAAACGTCCCCCGTCCCGGCCACGCGGACTATACCGCACAGGTCAAGTACAATGGCTTTCAGGACAGGTCGGGCGGCGGCCACTTTTCGGGCAGGCTCACCGCGCCCTTGTGCATCGCGGGCGGCCTCATAATACAGCTGCTTAAGCTCGAAGGCATTAGCGTCTTAAGCCGCATCCGCTCGATAGGCGACATATATGACGAGGGCGAGCTTACTGAAGATATAAGCTATAAGTCCTTCCCCACCGTAAGCGACGAGGCGGGCGCGCGCATGCAGGCATTGATACTGGACTTAAAGGCGAAGGGCGATTCGGTGGGCGGCGTAGTGGAGTGCATTCTCACCGGCGTGCCCGCAGGAATAGGCGACCCGATGTTCGGCGGCCTCGAAAACCGCATCAGCCAAACAGTGTTCGGTATACCCGCCGTAAAGGGCATAGAATTCGGCGCGGGCTTTGAAAGCGCAAGGCTTTTGGGCAGCGTGAACAACGACCCCTTCGCCTATGAGGACGGCAGGGTGGTCACCGCGACCAACAATTCCGGCGGCATACTCGGCGGCATAAGCGACGGCATGCCCATAGTTTTCAAGGCGGCGTTCAAGCCCACGCCCTCGATTGCGCTCAGGCAGCAAAGCGTGAACCTTTCAGATCACACGGCTGCTTGCCTCGAAATAAGCGGCAGGCACGACCCCTGCATAGTCCCCCGGGCGCTGCCCTGCGTGGAGAGCGCCGCTGCCATAGCCATATACGACGCACTTTTGTCAAGGAGGAAGGAAGCATGAGCACCACGGAATACAGAAAGCAAATCGACGAGATAGATGCTGAGCTTGTTAAGCTTTTTGCGCGGCGCATGGAGGTTTCGGCCGAAATTGCAAGGTACAAGCAGCAGAACAACCTGCCTATAACAGACCTGAGCCGCGAAAAGGAAAAGTATACTGCTGTGCTAAATCAGACTCCCCCCGAACTTCAGGATTACAGCTATCCTCTGTTTTCGCTTTTGATCGAGCTGAGCAAAAGCTATCAGCACAGGCTCACGGACGGGCGAGGTCCTTTGACCGACGCAATCACGGACGCAATCGAAAATACACCCAGACTCTTTCCCGAGTACGCCACGGTGGCGTGCCAGGGCATAGAGGGCGCAAACAGCCAGTTTGCCTGCGACAAGCTGTTCAAAAACGCAAACATACTGTATTTCAGCAGCTTTGACGCGGTGTTCGCCTCCATCGAGAAGGGGCTATGCCGCTACGGCGTGGTGCCGGTGGAAAACTCCTCCGCGGGCTCCGTCAACAAGGTCTACGACCTTATGATGCAGCACAAATTCTACATCGTGCGCTCCATTCGCATTAAAATCGAGCACAACCTGCTGGCAAAGCCCGGCGTGAAGCTCGAAGAGATAAAGGAAATCTATTCCCACGAGCAGGCTATAAGCCAGTGCTCCAAATTCTTAAGCGGCCTTAAAAACGTGAAGGTGGTGCCCTGTGAAAACACCGCCGTCGCCGCCCGCATGGTGGCGACGAGCGACAGGCGCGACGTGGCCGCGCTGGCCTCCCGTCCCTGCATAAGGCTGTACGGCCTGAACTGCCTTGCGGACGGCGTGCAGAACGTGGACAACAATTACACGCGCTTCATTTGCATCACCAAGGAGCTTGAAATCTACCCCGGCGCGAACCGCACCAGCATGATGCTGACGCTCCCCCACGAGCAGGGCAGCCTTTACAAGCTGCTGAGCAAGCTCTATGCGCTGGGCATAAACTTAAACAAGCTTGAAAGCCGTCCCCTGCCCGACAAAAGCTTCGAGTTCATGTTCTATTTCGACCTCGACACGCCCGTCTATTCTCAAAAGCTTTTGCAGTTGATGGGCGAATTGCCGGGCGCGTGCGAAAGCTTTGCGTATCTGGGCAGCTACAGCGAGGTGTTCTGATGAACGTCAAAAGCGGGCTGCTGGGCGAAAAGCTCTCTCACAGCTACTCTCCCGAAATCCACGCCGAGCTCGGCGCGTATCCGTACAGGCTGTTTGAGGTCGAGCCCGAAAACGTGGAGCGTTTCCTTTTCGAGGGCGACTTTACGGGCATAAACGTGACCATCCCATACAAAAAGACCGTGTTGCCCTACATGGACGAAGTAAGCGACACGGTAAAAGCTACCGGCAGCGTTAACACGGTATTGAAGCGAAAGGACGGCAGCTTCTATGGCGACAACACCGATGTGTACGGCTTCACACAGCTTGTATTGAAAAGCGGCATAGACGCAGGCGGCAAAAAGGCGCTGGTGCTGGGCAGCGGCGGCAGTTCACTGTCTGTGGTCGCGGCGCTTAAAAAGCTCGGAGCAAACGTGGTTGTCATAAGCCGCAGCGGCGAAAACAACTATCAGAATCTCCATCTTCACAGGGACGCGCGGCTGATTGTGAACACCACGCCCCTTGGCATGTACCCGAACAACGGCGCCAAGGCGCTGAGCCTTAAAAGCTTCGACCGGCCTGAGGGCGTAATAGATCTTATATACAATCCCTCGCGCACTGCACTGATGCTCGAGGCCGACGAGATGGGCATTCCCGCCGAAAACGGGCTTTACATGCTGGTCGCACAGGCGAAGCGCTCAAGCGAATTGTTTTGCGCAAGCACAATCCCGGACAGCGAGACCGAGCGCATATACCGCCTGCTCTCCCGCCGCATGCGCAACATAGCACTCATCGGCATGCCCGGTAGCGGCAAGAGCACGGCGGCGGAAAACCTGTCGAGAATCACAGGAAGACCCGTTCTCGACTGCGACGCGGAATTTACGAGGCGCTATGGCAATACGCCCGCCGAGGTGATCCGTCTGCGCGGCGAAAGCGCGTTTCGTGAGCTCGAAACCCAAATACTAAGCGACCTTTCAAAGCATTCCGCCGCGATAATCTCAACCGGAGGCGGCTGCGTGACGAGAGAAGAAAACTACAGGCTGCTTAGGCAGAACTCAGTGACCGTGTGGCTCAGACGCGAGCTCAAGCACCTCTCCACAACCGATCGGCCAATAAGTCAGGCGAAGGGCGTAGAATCCCTCTACAACGAGCGTGCGCCGCTCTACGAGCGCTTTGCGGACGTGAGCGCGGAGGTGCAGGCAAAGCCCACGGACACGGCAAGCAGGATACTTTCAGCCCTGGACGAAATGGAGGCGGCAAAATGAAGCTTCTTATAATCAACGGCCCCAACCTCAACCTTTTAGGCGTGCGCGAGCCTGACATATACGGAAAGCAGGATTACAGGACGCTGCTCGACTTTATTGCCCAGAGCGCAAACGAGCTTGGCATAGAAGCGGATTGCTTCCAGTCCAACCACGAGGGCGATATCGTAGACAAAATCCAGCAGGCGCTTGGCGCGTACGACGGCATAGTAATAAACCCCGCGGCCTATACCCACACCTCGGTTGCGATACTCGACGCGCTCAAGGCCGTCGCCCTCCCCGCCGTGGAGGTGCATCTGAGCGATATAAGCCAAAGGGAGAGCTTCAGGCAGGTATCCTACGCTGGCATGGCCTGCATAAAGACGGTAAAGGGTCTTGGCTTTGAGGGCTACAGGGAGGCTATGCGCTTCCTTAAAAGCTATATAAATAAAGCATGACGGAGGCAAATATGCTCTATTCAAAGCGATGGCGCCTTTGCGCCGAATGATTCTGAAAAAAAACGCAAATATCCCCTCATCGTTTAATCGGATAATTATTTCGGAAAGGACGCGAATAAAATGAGCAAAAACATACCTTACAAAATCTATCTTACCGAAGACGAGATGCCCAAGGCCTGGTACAACGTGCGTCACGCGATGAAGAACAAGCCCGCTCCCCTGCTCAACCCCGCCACCCTCAAGCCCATGAAGCCCGAGGAGCTGGCACCCGTGTTCTGCGATGAGCTGATAAAGCAGGAGCTCGACAACGACACGGAGTACTTCGAGATCCCCAGGGAGATCTACGATTTTTACAAGATGTACCGTCCCTCCCCGCTGGTGCGCGCCTACTGCCTCGAAAAGGCGCTGGACACGCCCGCGCACATCTACTACAAGTTTGAGGGCAACAACACCAGCGGTTCCCACAAGCTGAACTCGTCCATAGCTCAGGCGTATTACGCCAAGAAGCAGGGCCTCAAGGGCGTCACCACCGAGACCGGCGCCGGCCAGTGGGGCACGGCGCTGAGCATGGCCTGCGCTTACATGGGGCTGGACTGCAAGGTATTCATGGTCAAGGTCAGCTACGAGCAAAAGCCCTTCCGCCGCGAGGTAATGCGCACCTACGGCGCTGACGTCACGCCCTCGCCCTCTATGAGCACTAACATCGGCCGCAAGATACTTGCCGAGCATCCCGGCACCACGGGCAGCCTCGGCTGCGCCATATCCGAGGCCGTTGAGGTCGCAGTAAAGAACCCCGGCTACCGCTACGTTCTCGGCAGCGTACTCAATCAGGTGCTCCTCCATCAGTCCGTTATAGGCCTTGAGACGAAGGCGGCGCTTGACAAATACGACATAAAGCCCGATATGATCATCGGCTGCGCCGGCGGCGGCTCCAACCTCGGAGGCCTGATCGCCCCCTTCATGGGCGAAAAGCTCCGCGGCGAAGCCGACTATCAGATCGTCGCGGTGGAACCCGCCTCCTGCCCGAGCT
>JAFPYA010000133.1 GCA_017412445.1 Clostridia bacterium | reverse complement strand
TTCCGCGGCAAATTCGCTTCTCAGCCGACCGAGCTTGCACTGGGCGCGTTCATGGCAGGTGTACTCAGGTTCGTGTGTCACTTCATAAGCGGCATCACCGTATGGGCGGGGTGGGGCATGCCCGGCAAGGCCGCCCTGCTCTACTCTCTTAGCTACAATTCCACCTACATGCTGCCCGAAACCATAGTGCTCACGCTTATTGCGTGGTACCTCGGCAGCCAGCTCGACTTCACCGCTGAGACGCCCAGGCGCATTCAGGTCAAGGGCAACGCGCAGGCGGCCGTCTACGGCTCGATCGGCATACTGGTGCTGATCGGCGGCGTGATTGCGGACATTTCGCTCATATTCAACAAGCTGCAAAACGAGGACAGCGGCGAGTGGATGCTCTCCGGCCTTAACGACGTGAAGTGGGTCAACGTCATAGTCATGACCGCGGTGTGCCTGATTGTGGGCATCGCGCTGATTGTGTATTCCAGATATCTGGCCCAAAAGTCGGCAAAAAGATAGACAGCTTCAGCTATATAAAAAGGCAGCCGAGGAAAGTGTCCCCGGCAGCCTTTTTGTGTAGCTGTGACGTCTTGCGCTTTTTCAGTTGTCGGCGCGGTTGTAGCCGTTTTTCATGTGCGTGCTGGCATCGTGGAGCACCTTGGTCAGGGTCTCATCCGTCTGCTTTTTGGCCATGGCGCACAGCTTTTCGTTGGCCTCCCCGGCAAGAGTATAGTCGCCGCTTTCAATCATCTTCTTATCGTACTGGTGAATTATTTGGCGGCCCATGGTAAATACGGCGTTTTGATAGCGCTCGATCTGCTGTATGCTGGTTGCGTAGTTCGCGTCCGCGAGCGCGTCAATCAGGCGGCTGCCCCAGTAGAAGTTTTCGGTGGAGGCTTTAAGGCTCACGTCGGTCAAGTATTTGGGCAGCTTGCTTACGTTTGCGTACAGGGGCAGGGCGGCGGAGAAGGTGGTGGAACCGAAGCAGAGCCACTCCACGCCCTTTATTTCGTCGGGCACGCGGCTGCGTATGGAGCATATGGACGTGACGCCTGTGCGGTTTATGCCTATAGAGCGGTACATGCCGCGCTTGCCGGTGTCGTGGCTCGTATAGGGGTTGTACTCGGTGCCCTGATAGTGGGAGGACAGCAGGTACTTAACGTCCTCGGCGGCCACCTTTCTGTCGGGAATCAGCGCCCAGGGGATGAAGTCGCTCTCGGGCGTGAACTCCGCGTTTGGACCCTCCCAGATGTGGGATTTCGGGGTCAGATAGCGCCCCATGAACCATGCGCGCGGGGTGTTGTATATGTGATCCATGTCGCTGTGGGAGCCAAATACGTCGCGTGGGTTGAAAACGCCGTCCTGATTCAGGTCGAGGTCGTTGTCGCGTATGAACTCCCTCAAATCTTTTGAGCACAGGTGCGCCTCCTGCGCGCCGAAGGCGTCATTAAGGTCAAATTCGTCCATGCCGAACTGGTTAGGCGCGATGACTACCGCCTCGTCAGGCACGCGCCGCGCCATCCAGTGGTGGCCGCCTATGGTCTCGAGCCACCAGACCTCGTTTTCGTCGTTGAAGGCAATGCCGTTGGACTCGTATGTGCCGTACCTTTCGAGCAGCTCCGCCAGCCTGAGCACGCCCTCGCGCGCGGTGTGGATGTAGGGCAGCACCAGCACCACTATGTCCTCTTCGCCTATGCCGCCAGCCACGTCCTTTTCGCCGCGTCGCTCGGCCTTTTTGTAGCGCACCAGCGGGTCGGCGGCCAGCACTCTGGGGTTGGAGGTGATGGTCTCGGTGGCAGTCATGCCCACGTTTGCGGCGTTTATGCCCGTGGCCGCCCAGATGCCGTTCTTTTTGTCCACGCTGGGGCAGGAGGTGTAGCGCATGGGGTTGTCGGGCAGCTCGATTTCAAGGTGAGAAATTACGCTTTTGTACTTGCGGGGCTGCTTGTCCGGGTTTACGACGATGAGCTTTTTTACGTCAAAATAGCCGTCGTCCGTGCGGGCGATCATGGTTGAGAGGTCATTGCTGGCGCGCTTTCCGACCAGCACTGTGGTGCAGGACATTCCGTTTTTCCTCCTTTATGATTGTTCGTCCTCGCCGTATTTTATCACGGTGTATATGTATCCCTTCGTGTCGACGCGTATGCTCGTGATAGTCTGGCGAAGTATGGGGCGATACTCCTTGTCGGTGGTGCGCTGTTCTATTTCGCTGAGCGTTTTCAGGCTCTCCGTGTCCGCGCTCTCTATGTAGCCGAAGGCGGCGTATTTGCCGTTGTATTCGGAGTGAGAGGAGAGCATCACGAAAAACTGGCTGCCCGCCGAATTGTAGTCCTCAAGCAGGCGGCACATCGATATTACGCCGCGGGTATGGCGCAGATTGTTGAACTCAAAGCTGTTCTCGGTAAACTCGCCGCCTATTGTGTAGTCCGGCCCGCCCGTGCCGTCCCCGTTGGGGTCGCCGCCGCGCAAAAAGTAGGTGGGGTAGACGTAGTCGATCTTTAGCCCGTCATAGTAGCCTGAATTGGCGAGGTTTATGAAGTTGCTCACGGTGTTCGGGGCTACTGCGGGGTCGAGCGTAAAGCGCATCACATAGCTCTGCCCGTCTATTTCAAGCTGCATCGTGGCCACGGGCTTGGGTATGTCGGCGTAGGGGTTCACGTACACCGTGCCGCAGCCGGCAAGCGTAAGCGCCAGCGCCAAGGCAAGCGACAGCGCGTATATCCGCTTAATCAAGCGCAGACCTCCCTTCGCTGGGCGCGTAAGCGAAAATGACGCCGCGCTTGCGCTCAGCCATTTCGTCAACGCGCTGTATGTATTCTTCGACGTTTCTTAGGTTCGCCGCGCGTTCAATGCGCCTTTCGCGCTTGAACAGCCACTTGGTTATCGCGCCCGCACCCACGGCCAGCACCCTTTGCGTCTCTTCCATATTGCCTATGTTGTACAGGCACTGGTAGCCCGGTAGGGCGTACCCCACGTTTTCGAGGTTTCCGGCCATGTATTTCTGGCGGTACAGGTAATACGGCCTGTAGCCCGCGCCCGTAAGCAGCGTGCGCGCAAGCGTTATCATTTCGTCCGCGCCCTCGGCGTTGGCCTGATTGTGGCTGTCTCCGGCCACGGTCAGCTGCTCGTGCGGGCGGCTCGAACGCTTTATGGCAAGGGAGTGCACGGTCACGGATTCCGGGCGCAGCTCGTTCACTTTGCCCAGCGTATCTCTGAACTCGCTCACGCCTTCGCCCGGGAGCGCCGCGATTAGATCCATGTTTATGTGGTGAAAGTCCATCTCCCGCGCAAGGGCATAGGCTCTTAGCGTATCCTCCGCGCTGTGGGCGCGGCCAATGCGCTTCAATGTCTCGTCGCTGAAGGATTGGGGATTTACCGATATGCGCTCAACCCTCATGCGCTTAAGCATAGAGAGTTTTTCACGGTCTATGGTGTCGGGTCTGCCCGCCTCGACCGTCCATTCGACGGCGCCCGGGAACAGCTCCATCGCACAGGCAAGTATGCGCTCGAGCTGCTCGCATTTTATGGCGGTGGGCGTGCCGCCGCCCACGTACCCCGCGCGTATTCTGAGGCCGAGCACGTTCATCATTTCTGCGCTTGCCTTAAGCTCCTTTATTACGGCCTGAGTGTACGGTTCAAGGAGCGCGCCCTTGCCCACGGTCAGCGAGGCAAAGGAGCAGTAGGCGCAGCGGCTCACACAAAACGGTATGTGTATATACAGGTCGAAGGTGTCCTCGGGCGGGTCGATGCAGCCTTGCTGCATCGTGACTATGTCCTTGAGCAGATGCGCCTTTTCGGGCGAAACAAAGAACTCGTCAGTCAGGCGGTTCACTGCCTCGTCAAGGCTCTGCCCCTGCTCCATGGCCTCGTATATCAGCCGCGTGGGACGTATGCCGGTAAGGCTGCCCCAGGGCGGGGAAAAGCGAAAGCGCGTGCGCATGAGCTCGAACAGGCAGTTCTTAGCCGCGCGCTTTATGCGCCTTTTGGCCTCCAGAGCGTCGTCCGTGGGCGCGACATGGCGCGCAAAACCGAACGTACCGTCGCTCACATATTCTATCCACTCGCCGTTCTTCTCGCTGTGCGCGTGGTCTATGCGCATGTCCCCGGGCGCATCGCTTATTGTGACGTCGCCCAGAAACAGGCGTATAACGTCGCTCAGCTCCTGAGTGAGCCAGTCGATGCCGGTCTTAAGCTGTACAGCGGTCATATAGCAAAGCCTTTCTTTATGTCGCTTATATACGCGCCCTCTCCGTGACCCGGGTACGCGTAGTAATCGCCGGGCAGTTCGAGCAGGCGCATAAGCGACCTGTACAATTCTTTTGTGCTGCCGCCTCTTAAATCCGTGCGGCCAAAGCCCCGTGCAAAGAGCGTGTCGCCGGTAAACACCAGCTTGCTTGCGTCGCTTATCAGGCAGATTCCGCCCTTGGTGTGCCCCGGCGTGAGCATAACGCGGAAGGGGAGGGACGCGATCTCAATGTCGCCCTCGCTCAGTATCGCGTCAGGCTCAGCGGGCTCGAAGGGTGTCGTTGAATATGGCAGCACGCAGCAGGCGTCTTCGTCCTTGAGGCACTCGGCGTCTTCTGCGCCTATGTATATTTTCGCATGGGTCAGCTTTTTAATGTGCGCCGCGCCCAGTATATGGTCAAAATGGCCGTGAGTCAGCACTATGGCCTCGATTTGGGCGTTTTCCTCCGCGATGAAGCGCTCAAGCTCGCCAATGCCGTCGCCGGGATCTATCATTATCCGCCTGTCGAGTATGTAGCAGTTGGCCTCCACGGGGCCTATGCTTTTTACCGCGACGCGCATCAGAATTCCCTCCGGCTGTCCAGAAGTATGGTCACGGGGCCGTCGTTGAGCAGCGAGACCTCCATGTGCGTGCGGAAGCGTCCGGTTTCAACCTTAAGGCCCTTAGCGCGAATCAATTCCATCGTGCGCTCGCACAGCGGCTCGGCGATTTCGGGGCGCGCGGCGTTAGAGAACGAGGGACGGTTGCCGTGCCTCGCGTCGCCCGCAAGAGTGAACTGGCTTATCACCAGCACGCTTCCGCCCACGTCGCCCACGCTCAGGTTCATTTTGTCCTCGCTGTCCTCAAAAATGCGAAGCAGCGCTACCTTCTTTGCAATGTAGTCGCAGTCGGCCTCCGTGTCGCCGTCCATCACGCCCAGAAGCACCATGAGCCCCTGTTCGATTGTGCCGACCCTTTCGCCGTCCACGTCGACGTGGCTCCATTTTACCCTTTGTACCACAGCCCGCATGGCGTTCCTCCTACATACCTGTTCTGAAAACTTCTATTATATCGCTGCGCTTCTGCAAAAGCCGTATTATCTTATCGAGCTGCGCCGTATCCTTTACCGAAAGCGTCAGGCTTATCTGTGTGGTGCCGTTTCTTAAGGACCGCGCCGATACCGCAAGAATGGGCACGCTCAGCGACGCAAACAGATTGCTCAGCTCGCCCAGCAGCCCGGACTTGTCGTAGCCGCGTATCTCGATTTCGGCCTCATAGGCATCGCTGCTCTGACATGCCCAGTTTACCGGCACAAAGCGCTCCGGTTCTATGCTTTCGTCCATCATGTTGGCGCAGTCCGCCCTGTGTATGGACACGCCGCGCCCCTTGGTCACGTAGCCCACTATTTTGTCGCCGGGCAGGGGGTTGCAGCAGCGGGCGAACTTCACCAGCATGCCGCTGTCGCCCTGCACCTCCACGCCCTGAGTGGCATGGGTCGCGGTCTTTTGGGGCTTGTCGGGCAGTTCGGGCTTTTTGATTTCGGCCTTTTGCGCCTTTTTGTATTCGTCCGCCAGACGGTTCAATACCTGCGGACAGCTCAGGCCGCCAAAGCCCACCGTTACGTACAGGTCGTCAAGACCGCTCAGCGAATACCTCTTGTACAGCGGCTCAAGATACTCGCTTTTGAAAAGGTCAGTAAAGCTGTAGCCCAGCCGCTTCATTTCACGCTCTATCATGTCCCTGCCGCGGGCGAGGTTTTCGTCCTTGCTGGCATTTTTGAGATAGGAGCGTATCTTGGCCTTGGCCTCGCCCGTCCTGACTATGTTCAGCCAGTCGAGAGAAGGCCCCTTGCTGGCGGAGGAGGTGATTATCTCCACCACGTTGCCGCTTTCGAGCGGCGTAGAGAGCGGCACCATCTTTTTGTCCACCCTCGCGCCCACGCAGCGGTTGCCTACGGCGGTGTGTATGCGGTAGGCAAAGTCTATGGGCGTCGCGCCCCTCGGCAGAGAGATTATGTCGCCCGCGGGCGTGAACACAAACACGTCGTCGGCGAAGAGGTCGGTGCGCAAAAACGATGAAAACTCGTCCGCGTCGCCCATGTCGCCTGACCAGTCAACTATGCGCCTCAGCCAGCTCAGCTTGTCATCGAGCTCGTCCGCGGCGCGGCCTTCCTTGTAGCGCCAGTGCGCGGCGATGCCGTATTCGGCGTTGCGGTGCATCTCCTCGGTGCGTATCTGTACCTCGAATATTGAACCGCTCTTGCTCATCACGGTCGTGTGCAGCGACTGATATATGCCGTACTTGGGCGAATGGATGTAGTCCTTTATGCGGTCGGGCACGGGCCTCCATAGGCTGTGTACCACACCCAGCGCACCGTAGCAGTCTCTCAAATCCTTCACCACCACACGCACCGCCACCAGATCCATTATCTGCTCGTAGCTCTTGTTCTGAGCCTTCATTTTGCGGTAAATGGAGTATGTGTGCTTTATGCGGCCACTGATTTCAAAATCCTTTATGCCCTCCTTGGCGAGGGCGGTGTTCAGGCTTGTCTTGATGTGCTCTATCAGATACTGCTGGCTCTCGGCGTTCTGGGCGCTCTTTTGCTTTATAAGCTCGTATTGCTCGGGGTCGAGGTATTTTAGGCACAAATCCTCGAGCTCGCTTTTAATGGCGTATACGCCCAGCCTGTGAGCGAGTGGCGCGTATATGTCCAGCGTTTCGCGCGCTATGGCCTTGCGGCGCTCTGGCTTTTGGGTGTCGAGCGTGCGCATATTGTGCAGCCTGTCGGCGAGCTTTATAAGCACCACGCGTATCTCCTTGGCCATGGCAATGAACATCTTACGTATGGACTCGGCCTTTTGCTGCTCCTTGCTGAAGAAGTCAACGTGGCTCAGCTTGGTCACGCCGTCCACCATCATGGCGATCTCGGTGCCGAATTCGGCCTCTATCGTATCGCGCGTCACGCCGTCCACGTCCTCGACCACGTCGTGCAGCAGCCCCGCGGCTATCGTATCGGGGTCCATCATTATGCCCGCGAGTATCATGGCCACCTCGCAGGGGTGGGTGAAGTAGGGCTCGCCGCTCATGCGCGTCTGCCCCTCGTGGGCCTTTTTCGCAAAGTCGTAGGCTCTGCGTATCACGCTCATGTCCTCGCCGGGATGGTACTTTTTACACTCGGCGATTATTTCCTCGCAGCTTCTGATATTCGTCTCCATACTCAGCCCCCGTTCCTGCACAGTGCCTTGCACAGCGCGTCCTCAAACGGATCGCGCTTCTCGTTTATATATGCGGCGTGTATGCCGTTTTCACAGCCTTGGGTGCTTACCAGTCCCGCGTGCATGAGTATGCCCGCGCCCAGCGCGAAGGTCGCAGCGTCCAGCCCGGCCTCCTTTGCAAGGGACAAAAGCAGGTGCGTCTGATCGTCAAAACGCCTGCCCGCGTTTGCGGCGCTTCTTATGGTTTTAAATATGCTTCTCAGCTTATCGCGGTCAGGCACGCGGCCGAACAGCGGGCTTACCGCCACGCCCATTATGCGCACCGCGCCCGTGCACAGGCAGGCGGGTATGCCCGCGTAGTACACCTTGGCGTAGCCTGCGGGCACTTCGCCCTCGGGGTAGAGGCACAGTGCATTAAAGCATCTGGGATCGGTGGGGTATTCGCCTATGTACACGTCCACGTCCTCGCCGAGGCTCTTCAAGCAAACCTCCGCGCCTGCGGCGTCGGCGGCGACTATCAGATGCCCCCTGAATGAACGGCGGAATTCGCGGCAGACCTCGCTGAGCGTCTGCGCGCCTTTGCCTTCGCCGCCTTCAAAGCGGGGCAGCAGGCTCCCCATCAGTCCCGCGAAGCCCTGTGTATCGCCCGAAGCGTCGAACGCGCCCCGCCTCGGCACCAGCCCCTTGACCAGCGCCTGCAGGCTCGTCTGCCCCATAAACTCGTTTACGTCCGGCATGTAGAGCATATCCACGCGGTCGGGCAGCCTGCCCGCCTCGTCGCCGTGCCTGAACCATATGCCGGGCAGGCGCGTGCCGTCGTTTGAGACGAGGGTGAGCTTCAGATGCTCCTTCTCTCTGCCCACCGCGTAGGCACTCTCGGGGCGGCAACGCGTAAGGAACACGGGCTCGGGGTTGCCGCAGCCGGTGGGGGAAAGCGCCTGTATCTGACTTGCCAGCTCCAGCGTCAGCTCCTTGCCCTCGGCCTCCACGTCGTATTCCTGAAAGGGAATCCACAGGCGAGGGTCGAGGTTCGACAGCATATAATCGTTTATCGTCTCAGTGAATTCGTCCAGCCTGTCGCATTTTACCTTGAGCCCCGCCGCCATCTCGTGGCCGCCGAAGCGCTCTAAAAGGTGAGAGCAGCTTTTCAGCGCCTCGTGTATGTTCACGCCCTCGATTGAACGGCAGGAGCCGGTGTAACTGTCCCCGTCGCGGGTCAGCGCGATGCTGGGGCAATGATATTTCTCTGTCAGGCGCGAGGCGGCAAGGCCTATCACGCCGGGGTTCCAGTCGTCGCCCTTTACTATTATTACCGGATTTTTGGCAAAATCGAATTGGACGAGCTGCTTTTCCGCCTCCTCTATGGCACGGTTTTCAAAGTCCTTGCGGCGCCTGTTTTCGTCGTCAAGCTCCTGCGCCAGCGCCACACATCTGTCCCAATCGGCAGAGGTGACCAGGTCGTAGGCGCGCTTGGCGTCGCCCATGCGCCCGCTCGCGTTCAGCCGGGGCGTAAGCTGAAACGCTATGTTGCCCGCGGTAAGCACCTTGCCCTCGAGCCCGCTCACGTTTATGAGCGCGCGCAGGCCGGGGCGGGCGGATACGTTTATCTTTTTTAGTCCCAGTTGGGCTATTGCGCGGTTTTCGTCCCTCAGCGGCACTATGTCGGCGATGGTCGCCAGCGCCGCAAGGTCTATGTACTCCATGGCCTTGTCTCGGCCGGCCAGCGCCGCCACAAGCTGGAACGCTACGCCCGTGCCGCACAGATACCCGAAGGGGTAGCCCTTGAGCAGCGGGTTCACGGTGGGGCAGTCGGGCAGCACGTCGTCCGGCCTGTGGTGGTCGGTCACTATTACGCGCATGCCCTCCGCTTTTGCGCGGTTCACAAGGTCAAATGCCGTGATGCCGCAGTCCACGGTTATGAGCAATTTAAAGCGCTCGCTTATAAAGTCTACCGCGTCGGCATTCAGGCCGTAGCCCTCAGTGTGGCGCGAGGGCAGATATACGTCGCAGTCCGCGCCGATTTCCTTTAAATAAAGCGTCAGTATCGCCGAGGCGCACACGCCGTCCACGTCGTAATCGCCGTATACGCATATGCGCTCGTTTTTGCTTACGGCGTCGCGTATTATCTCTACCGCCTCGCGCATGTCGCTTAGCAGATAGGGGTCGCGCAGCATTTCGCGCCCCGGGTGCATGAAGCGCTCCGCTTCCTCGTCGCTGCCCACGCCCCTCAGGCTCAAAAGCCTGTGGAGCATGGGATGCATGCCCTCGGGACATTTCCAGTTTTCGTTTGCGCCCGCGCGCGGTTTAAGTCTGAGCATCGGCGTCCTCGTTTCCTAAGCCGTAATGTATAAACATTTCCGCATCATATAATATCCTATTATTATATGTTTATGTTTTGAAGCTGTCAACGCATATGAGGTAAAGGATTGAACAAAACAGACCGGCCGAAGCATAAGCGAACACCCTTTCGGTGCTTACTCTTATGTGGCAGACATCTGCCGAGCCATGGTTTCAGGTCAACAAAAAGGGCCGTCACCCCGAAGGATGACAGCCCACGCTGTTTCAAAATCAGCCGTTTCCAGCCAGAACGGAATCGTACATGATGCCTTCTATCGTGCCGTCCTCGACGTTGATATCTGCTATATAGATGCCGGCGCCGGGCCCGTTATATCCATCATCTTCAAAGCCGAGAGAGAAATAGAATTCATAGCATGGCAGTCCGTCGTCGCCGTACAACAGATACCGGCCGTTTTCATCTTCGCAATTCAGGCAGCTCGACTGTTTTGCATCAAAGCTGTAACGCACCGCGATCGCTTCGCGGGCAAGCTTTTCCATCTCGGATATGGAAAGAAGGGCGGCGCTTTGCGCTTTTTCGGCGTTTCTGCGCTCTGTGAGCTCCTGTTCGTCGATTTCGGTCCGGTCAGCTGATGACAGCTCATAACAATACTGTAAAAATGCGCCGTAAAGAATATCTTCAACCGTGCCGGTTTCAACGTTGACTATCACAATGTATCTTCCCGTGCCGATACCCTGTTCCCTGCTTTTTTCATTCTCCAAAATAAAGTAGAATTCATAGCATGGAATTTCATCTACTCCAAACAACAGATAGCAGCCGAGCTTTTCTTCACACTTAAGGGCGGCCGTCTGCTGCGGCACGAAGTCGTAACGAGCCTGAAGGGCTTCCCGGGCGATTTTTTCCATTTCGCTCACGGACAGCTTTGCGGTTCTTTCCGCTGTTTCGGCATCATGCTTCTGTTTCTGTATCAGCGCATCCGCATCCACTTCGCACGAGAAGGGTTCCATGGGAACGGCAGCGCCGTTCTTCACTGCAATCGACAAAGCTTGCTGCGCATACGCGGACACATCGTGCGTTTCTGGGCTGCCGTGCAGCATTTCACTGAGCTGGCCGGCGCCCCAGGCCTCGGCATCGAAGCCGCCGCTGGTATCCATGCCGTCGCGGCTCCAGCTCGCTTCGGCTTTTCCGTCCCGGATCAGCACCGTGTAATTCCCAAGCACATAGGTAAAGGGGTATATGCCTTCATAGCATACAATGGGATTTCCATCGCTCTTTTCATCGCTTCGGGAAAAGAAACTCAGCATCTCGGAAGTGATCCCGTACTTCGACAGCAAAGCCTCCTCGGCAAGCTTTTCGTTGTCAACTTTTTTTGAGAATACGATTCCGATTCCTGCAGCCAGCGCGCTGACCGTCAGGCAGACGATCACGGCTGCCAACAGCAATGTCATAGAGATCTTTTTCATCGGTTTTTCCTCCTCCCGGATGGCATTCAGCGTCCGTTAACGCTTTTGCTCATCCCATACGAGCTCGGAAAGGTTCCGGTCGACGAGCTCCTGAAACTCATTATTCTTCATCGTAATACCACCCCTTCAGTCGTTCTCGCAGAATGCCGTTTGCTTTGTTCAGCCGTGACCGGACTTTTCCTTCGGACAATCGCAGTGCACTTGCGACCTCTTTCAGCTTGAGTCCTTCGTAGTAACGCAACAGAACCACTTCACGGTATTTTACGGGGAGGCGTGTGACCTCAGTCAGCACGGTGTTATCTGGGAAAGCAAAATCGGCAGGCCTTTCGGGCAGCGTGTTTATATTGACCCGGCTTTGATGGCGAAACCATGCGGTTCTCAGCATATCCCTGCACGTATTGACACAGATCGAGGTCAACCAGGTCTTTTCTGAGCTTTCACTGCGATAATCATTCAGATGCCGGTATGCCTTGATGAATGTTTCCTGCACAGCGTCCTGCGCGAGGTCGGCGTCCTTCAGATAAAGAGCACTCATTCTCAAAAGGCTACTGCCGTACTGCTCCAAGAGCCGATCGATCTCTGACCGGCTGTCCGATTGGCTATTCAGAAGCACTGTACCAACTCCATACACCTATTAGACGGAGCGGAAAGGCAAAACTGCTGAGAATTCTGAAAAACTTTTTTATGTTGCGTCTTTGATGCCGTCATATCCTGTTAATACAAGATCGCAGGCTCTGAATCCACGAAGAGAAAAGGCTGAATGAATGAAATGAGGGGGAAAGGAAAACAGGCAAAATAAAGCGGATATTTCTAACTGTCCTACTGATAAAAACAGCTTCTCAAAGCCGTTTCAAAGCCTTGAGAAGCCTTTTGTTTGAGTCTGGGTGGAGAGATTTGAACTCTCGGCCTCTTGAACCCCATTCAAGCACGCTACCAAGCTGCGCTACACCCAGATATGCGCCTCATGAACAGACGATATTATATCACTTGACTCAGCTTCTGTCAATGATTTACGGTGTGGTTTTTACGTAAAATTATGTTTTCGTTTGTGGGCAGATGTTTGCCGGTGTGAAGGACAGCGCTGAGCTGGGTTGTGTACCGCGTCTGCCTCCGCCGTCGTTAGAGGGGAGGGGCAAAGCAAAAGCCGCGGCGCATGCTTGCCGCGGCTTTAGGTTTAAGGTATTTTAATTAAGAAGCTATCTTGGCCGGGGGCTGGCAGCTGGGGCAGGCCTTGTAGCCGTGACCCAGTGCGTACTCCAAAGTGACGTTCACGCCGTTTGAAAAGCCCTGAGCGGAGCACTTGGCGGATTTGTGGTAGTAGCTGCCGGAGGCGGAACCCACGGTGATGTACACG
>JAFPYA010000132.1 GCA_017412445.1 Clostridia bacterium | reverse complement strand
GTGTAGGCTCCGGCGAATCAGAGCCTTGCTCATTTTGTGGCAAGCCATCCCCCGGGAAGGAGTCATCGTCGTCATTACCCTGTGCAGAATTGCCCTCCGGCGGCGTCGCCTCAAATGTTACCCAGCCAAAGCCCTTGAAGTAGACCTCACACCAGGCGTGCGCATCTTTTCCGGTCACTAAAGTCTCGCCGTCAGAATCAGGCTTTACAAGGTAACCCTCGACATATCTTGCAGGCAGACCCGCCATGCGGCACATAAGCGTCATCGAGGCTGCGAAATGCACACAGTAACCGCGCATATCGCCCAGTACGAAGTTCGATACAAAGTCCTCGTTGGGAGGTACGTAATCGGCGTTAAGTGTGTATGTACCGTGTGACCTCAAATACTCGCAGATGGCCTCAGCTCTTGAATACTCGTCCGGGCTGCCTGAGATTATGTTGTTTACGAGTGCGAAAAGCCTCGCGTCCACACCCTCCGGTACGTCAAGGTTGAGCAGACGCGCTGCCTGATACGCGCTGTCCGAACGGTACGCTGCGCCGGCAACGGCCTCGTGCAGCATAAGCTCATCGCCGTCAAAGCTGTAATAGCTTATTTCATACCTGTCGTCCGCCGTAAGCTGACGCGAAGCGAACATCTCGCCTATGTTGTTGTAGTAGACCCTGATGTTATCCCCGGATACGTTATCTGTTCTATTCGGTGTGTATATCGACCAGTACTGATTGTCGCTTAGTATTTCCACATCAGCGGTCTTATGAGCAAACAAACTGCCAAGCAGCTCTGTTTTGTCCAGATCGAACGCGCTTTCATATTCACTTCTGTATATCCGGCCTTCAAGACCTGTGGTCATGTAGCGCTTTATCTTACCGGCTTTGTCGCTGTTGGATTCATCGACCCAAGCGCTGCCGTTGTAGGTATAGCGGATTGAGCCTCGCAGATATAGCGTCTCATCGGTTTTTACGCGCATTATTTCATCGCTTACAGGTCTTGCGGGGCCTCCGAAGGCATCGTATTGTGTGCGCCAGCCATAAGTTATCAGATTGAACGTTCGTCTTTCCTCGACATCGTTTCGGTCGAGGTTAAAAAACTCGATGATGCTTTTAAGCAGGTTTTCGCTCGCCTTCTCGAGGGGTTCAAACGTGACTCCGCTTGACGGAACTACTGCGCAGCTTACTATCGCAGCTATAACAGACGCGGACAAAAGCGCCTTAAGGTTATTCTGTTTGACCGCACCGCTTACGCTGAATTGTGCCGATATCGCAAGCAGAGGCAAAAAGGTGTATTGCACTTTAATATCTCTTTGTAAAAACCACATTACTGCGCTCACCGCCAAGGCGATTGCAAGCAGCACAAATACGCCGTGCTTGTCAAAGCTCAGCACGTATGCAATCACCATAAGCAATAACGCCGCAGCGAGAGCAATACGGTCAATATATGCTGCGTATTCAGCCTCCATTTGCGCCTGCGAAAGCTCTCTTAAGAGGCTTATGGGTCTCCAGCCACTGATTACAGCGGCAACAGAGGCAATTATCAGTGCCGAAAGAGTGAGCCAGAAGGATTTTCTGCCAAGTCCCAATATCAGCAGCACCGCGGCGCCGATCAGCGCATAGCCCATTACAAAGGCTGCAGACGGATATACGCCTTTGCCGTTTACGAACATAAGACTCATGCCGGTTGCGAACAACCACGCCATAATGAGTCCACCCAGCTTGCTTATGAAACGCTTTATTTCAGGGGTCATTCGTTCACCCCCTTGTTGTCGGGAATGAACAGCTTCACGTTTATGCCGCTCGTTTCAAGCTTGGTCTGTAAGAGGCTGCCGCGCGTGGTTACGTTTTCTGAAACGAACACAGCAGCCACATTAAGCCCCGAATAGCTGTGCAGGCGAATCAGCATATCCGTTACCCGCTCGTCAATGCGCGTTGTCGCAAACACGGCGGTCGCCGTGGTACCTACTCTTCGCATTGCCTCTGAAGCCAGCGCTTCAAAGCCCACAAGGCTTTCGTTATCGGATGTCGCCAATGCGCGCGCCGCTGCCGCAAGCGTTTCTTTTGAATTTATCGTGAGCTCGCGCACATCATTTTGGCAGATTACAAACCTTGCGGTGTCGGCAGCCTCGACGACTGCCCTGCAAACGCTGAGCGTCGCCTCACACACGCCATCCCATAAAAGTGCGGCTCTTTCGTCGAGCGCATCAATGCGGCTGAGATCCGGTATAATCAGTATATCGGGTCTTGCCGCTTCCTCGTAGGTTTTGACATAGGGTTTGATTGTGCCGGCATCTGGATTAAAGCTTTTCATGCTGAGCTTCCAGTGTATGCGTTTTATTAGGTCGCCGTCTACCCACTCTCTTATTCCGGAGGGCTCATCGGCGTCGTCGACCAGGCGCACCTCGCCTTCACCCGCTTCGCGCGAACGGTTTTCTATAGCCTCCATATCAAATGAACGGGGCAGTACGGTTATTTGTGCCTCAGGCAGATCAAAACGCTTAGTGAACACAAACAGATTAAACACGTCTGTCATGTAAAGCGTGCCGCTGCCCCATGGGAATACACCCACATGCGGCGACTCGATAATGAGCTTTTTGTTGTTATCTGCGAAAGGAAAGCAGCCAAACTTCAGCGTTCTGCCCGCGTCTGTCGCGTACGCCACACTGCCCAAAGGCAGAATGGATGCATATTTAAGGCTGACGTCCGTTTCGGCGTGGCGCCCCCGAATGACGCTTATCTGCCTGACTGGAATTCTGAGCTTCGCTGAAAACCGGGCAATGCAAAGCGAGCACAGCGCAAGCACGAGCATTATGCCCATGCAGACGGCGGCTCTCAAAAGCAGCGGGCTGCCAAGCGTCAGTGCGATTGCCGACATCACAAGCCCGACAAATATGAAATTAAGACTTCGCGCTCTCACTTTGCTCTGACAGGCACCTGCAATCCGCTGATAAGCCGATTCAGCGCCTTCTCCGCCGTGATGCCCTTTGCGCCCAGCCTTGCCTCGGGGCTGAGCACGAGCCTGTGTGCAAGCACCGGCGAGGACATCTTGCGCACGTCCTCAGGCATTACGTAGTCCCTGCCGTCAAGCATCGCACAGGCCTGACTTGAACGCATAAGCGCAAGCGCGCCTCGAGTGGAAATGCCTCTTGTAAACAGCTTTCCTGAACGTGAAGCCTGTGCTATTGAGGTTATGTATACGCGCATTTCCTTGGAAACGCGCACTTCGCCCACCATGTTTTGCAGCTTTATCAGGTCGTCACGGCTGCACACAGGCTCAAGCTCGTCCACAAGCCTGTCCTTGCTCATATACATGTCCAATACCCTGACCTCCTCCTCCATGCTTGGGTAACCGATTGATACGCGCATGAAAAAGCGGTCGAGCTGGGCTTCCGGCAGCGGATACGTGCCCACAAAATCCACAGGGTTTTGCGTGGCCAGCACCACAAAGGGCTTCGGCAGCATATGAGTTTTTCCGTCTATAGTGACCTGCCGCTCCTGCATGACCTCCAGCAGACTCGACTGGGTTTTTGGTGAGGTTCGATTGATTTCATCGGCAAGCACAAGCTGAGCAAAGACCGCGCCGGGTCTGTAGCTCATTTCGCCGGTTTTAAAATCCATGGCCGTATAGCCTATAACGTCGCTGGGCGTAATGTCGGGAGTAAACTGTATGCGCTTGAAGCTGAGCGCCAGAGATTTAGCAAACGAGCTTGCAAGCGTGGTTTTGCCTACGCCGGGCACGTCTTCGATGAGCACATGTCCCTGACAAAGTATCGCGTTCAAAATCAGCTCCACGGCGTTGCTTTTGCCTACGACCGCCTTGGAGATGTTTTGATCGAGGAGCTGCAAAAGTTTTTGTGCGGGATGCATTTTATTCCTCCGGT
>JAFPYA010000131.1 GCA_017412445.1 Clostridia bacterium | reverse complement strand
GTCCTTAAAGGAAGTGACCGTCAGCGAGGGCGTAAAGGAGATAGGCGCGGAGGCGTTCAAAAACTGCCTGTACCTCGAAAGCGTGACTTTGCCCGAGGGCGCGCTTGTAAGCGAAACCGCGTTTGACAACACTCCCTACATTATGAACGCGCTTCTGAGAGGGTATGAGACGGACGTGCCCGCAGACACGGCAGACCCCGCCGCGCTTAAGGTTAGCAGGGGCGGGCACACCGCCGCCGTGATAATCGGTATAGTCATAGTGCTTATGGCAGCGCTGGCCTACCTCGTGGTGCTCCCCTGCGCCCGCGCAAGCGTAGGAGAAGACGGAGCAGTGAACCGCGATTCATTTCTCAATAATCTTAAGCTGAAATTCAAGTCAAAGCGCGACACCTCCGCCGTGGCGGGCCGCGCGGGACTCAAAACCGAAAACGAAAATGAGCCGAATGCTCAAGCCGATTCAGACGCACAAACCGACAAGGAGGCATGAATATGAAACGCTCACTGAGCCTTATACTGGCGCTGGTCATGCTGGCAGGCGCAATGCCCGTCTGGGGCGCGCTTGGCGAAGCAGGCACAAAGCAGGTGCGTTTTTACTGGTACGACGACAGCGCGGACTACTCCACCTGCGACATGTGGATCTGGCTGCCCGGCAGGGACGGGCGCGGTTACCTGTTTGAAGAGTGCGACTACGGCGTGACGCTCACTTTGAGCGTACCCGCCGACACCGAGCAGGTGGGCTTCATTGTCAGAAAGAACTGCTCAGAGCCCGGCGGCACCTCGTGGGGCAGCGCGACCAAGGATTACGACGGCGACCGCTTCGCCGCGCTCGAGGGCGAAGTGACCGAGATATACTTAAAGCCCGGCGATCCCGCGCAATACAAAAGCAGCGACGGAGGCAAGACCTTGTATCAGGAAAAGAAGTTCACTCTGGCCGGCATAAGCAAGTTCGACGAGATACAGTATTTCATAGAGCCCGCCTGCCGCATAGAGAGCTTAAGTCAGGTGCGCGTGCTGGACGGTGACAGGGAAATAGAGGTCAAGAGTCTCAGCAGCCTGAACAACAACGTAGTGACCGGCAGGATAACGCTGGGCGAAAAGCTCGACATAAGCAAGGTCTACACCGTCGAGATAGAGGGCTACGGGAAGATAAACGCCGTGCCCACGGGCGTGTTCGACACAAAGGAATTTGAGGACGAGTACTTCTACGGCGGTGACGATCTGGGCGCGACCGTGCAGGGCGACAAGACCGTTTTCAAGCTCTGGGCGCCCACAGCCAGCCGCGTCGTGCTCAACCTGATCGATGAAGAACTGTATTTCTATGAGAACACATGGTCTTACGACGCGGAGCAGTATATTGAGCGAATAGACATGGTGCGCGGCGAAAAGGGCGTGTGGGAATGTGAAGCGCCCGTAGGCCACGGCAAATATTACACCTACAGCGTGACCACCGCGAGCGGCACTCAGGAGGCCGTCGACCCCTACGCCAAAGCGGTTGGCATAAACGGCACGCGCGGCATGGTGGTCGATCTGTCGCTTACCGACCCCGATGGCTTTGAAAACGACAGCTATTACGACGGCGTGGACGCCTACAACGAGGCGATAATCTGGGAAGTGCACGTAAGGGATTTCAGCAACAAGCTGAGCGGGAGCGCATACCCCGGAAAGTATCTCGCCTTCACCGAGACCGGGCTCACCAACGCTTCGGGCGAGAAGGCGGGCGTCGACTACATCAAG
>JAFPYA010000130.1 GCA_017412445.1 Clostridia bacterium | reverse complement strand
TGAATCGGAGCTTCATTTCGAGCGGTTAGGTTTTGTTGTGCAGGGTGCTGTTTGCTTAAACGGCAAGGTTTTGATGGCAGCGCAACAGGCTTACGGTTTTTCTGAAATCTCTGCGGAGATTTCCGGGCGAAAGGCAAATCAACCTCAAACCGCAAGGAAACGATTTTTGCTCCCGGCGGGCAAGCTCGCCTCCGCAAAAATCGCTCCTCGCGGCGTACATGCCGCCGCTGCGTAATTGAGGTTGGAGGAGACCCCTCCAAGCCTCCCCTTGGGAGGGGTGCAACGGCGTGTTTTTTCTTCCTTGGGCAGTCTTTTAAAGCCTTCCCCTGGAGGGCGCGAAGCGCGGTTCGGTAGTGAATTGCGAGGCGATTTTGTCTTTGACAAAATCGGTCGCTTTGCGACTGCCACAGCTCAAATCAAAGATTTGAGGCGCGGCACCCGCCTGTGGACGTCAAGAGCCGAACCGTGACCGAGCCCGCAGGCGAGAAGGTGCCCCGTAGGGGCGGATGAGGCGGAGCATTTATGCTCTTTCATTAAATGCTGTTTTCGTAGTTTTTCATAAAAAATTACTTCATTTCTTCCCCGTGCAGCTGCTTCAAGGCTTCCTTCAGCTTTTCCGGCACGGGCAGGCCTAAGCGGGCGGCGTTTTCGAAGAGGGAGAGGGCTTCGTTGCTTATGTAAAAGCAGATCACAGCAGTCCTCAGCCCCGCGCCCGTGCCTATCACCCGCGCATCCAGTATGTTTGCCGCGCCTACCAGTATAAGCATCAGCGCCTTTCTTGCTATGCCTTTAAAGCCAACGCGGCTGTTCAGTTGCTTTTCGTGAAACGCGCTCATCAGCCCCGAAAGGTAGTCCGCGCCCATCATTATCACAAGCGCCGTCAGCAGCCCGTCCGCGCCCCCCACGAACGCGCCCACATAGCCGCCAAGCGCCGTTATAATCAGGCGCGCGCGCTCCCATACAATTTGAATGTCGTGCTTCATATCGTCTCCTTTTATGTTTGAATACAGGTTTATTTGGGCCAAAAGCAAAAGCACATCCTGCGCTCCTTCATAAATTCGTCCGTCTTCTGGCGCTTGCGCGCAGATGAGGCGGGGTCGTTTGCGCAGACATAGCCGCCGCTTATCTCATGCACGCAGATGTAGTGTCCGCCCTTTGTCCAGTAGCCCTTGCCCATGCTGACCACCGCCGCCCCGCCCGAGAGCAGGCAGCTTTCGAGGTCGCTTAAGCGCGTCGCCCTTTTGTATGAAAGCATGGGGTAGGCCTTTGCCACGTGGTCGAAAAAGCTCCACGCGGTGCCGTTTGAGGCCGTGCGGTCGCCGTGAGAGAGGGCAAAATCCGCCATAGTCGCAGGCGTGACGCTTTTGTCCACCGCGTATATTATGTCCGCCATGGCCGTGGGTCCGCAGCCCGAGGAGCGCACGGTCTGGCTTTTGTCGCCCTTTGAGGAATAGAGCTTGTCCGCCCAGCGCGCGTCGTACTGCTTAAAATCGTATATATTAAGGCGCGCGGGCGCGTGGTATCCCCTCTTTTCCGCCTCGGCGGAGATTAAGGCGTTCCACGTGTTTTCGCCTGCAACGCCGTCCTGCTTAAGGCCGCGCTCCGCCTGAAAGGAGACGACCTTCTCCTTCAGCGCCTCGTCAAATGCGTTTATCGGCGCGCCCGCGAGGATTGCGCCCAGCAGCCTTACCGCGCTGCCGCTGTCGCCCTGCCTGAGCGCGGCCAGATTTACGTTTGCCATATTTTTCCTCCCTTCGTCAGCTTCTGAGATAACAGAAATTCAGGGCTATCAGCGTGTTTGTGCCCACCGAGTAGCCCGAGCGGTTGTACAGTTTAAGCGTGCCGTCCGTGTCGATTTTTATGTGCATATAGCAGTTGCTCCTTTCCGGCACCACGGCAAACTCGTTCGGGTAGGTGGGGCGAAAGCCGTTTGGCAGCGTCATAAGCGTCACCTCGCCCACGCTTGAGCCCGGCGCGGCGCTCGACAAAGCGCCCGACAGCCTGACGCCGCCCCTCAAAAACGCCATCTCGCCCACGCGCCTGTATTTTACCGCCCTGTCCGCGTCGTACTCGGCGCAGTTCGTAAGATTAGCGCTTTGCCAGCCCGTATCCATGCCGGGCAGCGAGACCTCGCCGTAAAACACCGCGGGATAGCTGACCTCAAACAGGGGCAGTGCCGCGCTGCCTTTTGAGCGCATGCCCACCGCCACGCCGCCCTTCTCCACGTCGAGTATGGCCGAGGACGCGGGCAAAACAAAGCGGTACACCGCGCTTTCGAACATATCCGCAAGCGTGACCGTGAACAGCCAGTCCTCCGTCTCGGCAAGCTCGCGGGTAAAGACCGTTCTGTCATTGCTCAGAAGAATGCCTTCGCCGTCCGCGCCGCCCGCGAGCGCGTCCGTATACTCGCTGCTGCCGCCCTCGCTCTTTACCGTAAGCGTCCACGCGTTCACCCCGCCTACAGGGCTCACGCGTCCAAGGGCGCTGACCCTTATATTGCGGCTTGAGTCGTCCGGCTCGTATACGGGGTTGCCCGCCGTGTCCACGATAGCGGAATACCTTTCAAAGCTAAGTTCGCTCAGGCTCGGCGCGGCGTAAGGGATTATATTCACGCTGCCCGAAAGCTCGCCCGTTTCGCCGTGGGAATCGGTAACCGTGGCCGTGAACGGCACCTGTCCGCTCAAATCGCTTGTGCCAAGCACAAACTCGTCCGTGCCCGAGGTATACGCCTGTGCGCCGAAAAGAAGAGAGCGGCTTATTATGGTGGTCTCGGCGTCCGCCTGAGTGTCGAGCGCGGCTGCAACAAGGCATCTGAGCGCGCTTTTGCCCTGCACGAAGCCCCCGAAATCCTGATCAAAGCCGTTGTCGTCCGAAAAAACTGCGCTTACAACCGGCGTTAAGTAGCTTTGGCAGAGCTTAAAGCCCGCGTTTGTCCACGCGCTCTCTTCCTGCGCGTCCTGAAATTCAAGGCGCATCTTTACCCGCGCCTCCGCCAGCCTGCCCTGCCAGGTGGCGTTATTCAGCGTGAATACGGCTTCACAGCTTTCGCCGGGAGCGTTTACAGTAAGTATGTCGCTCTCTTCGCCCTCGCCGCCGTCCACATACATTAAAAGGGCTGAGGGCAGCGCGCCGCTTATACTGAAGGCGAAGCGCGCGCTTTCGCCCCTTTTCAGGCTCAGCCTGTCTACGTGCCACGTGACTTCGCTTTCGCTAAAAATGAACGTCCCTCCCGCGCCGCCTGATGGTATGTATTCAATCTCAAGCGCTATATCCGACCAGACGCAGGCCACCGAATGGCTGCCCTCGCCGCCGGAGCCGCCCGCGGCCCTGAAGGAAAAGTAGAGCTCTATCTCATTGTCGCCCCGGTTTAAGCGCCTTAATATCTCCGCGTCGGTCGCCTCGGTCGAGGTGCCGCTGAAGCGCACGTGCCGCGTGCCCGCGCCGCCCGAAACCGAGTAAGACAGGTGCGCCTTTGAAAAGCTCGCGCCCTTCAGGGTCAAAGGCAGCGTAAAAACCGCCCTGCCGCCGTCGGCGCCGGGCTGAGTGTAGCGCACCTCGCCGTAGCCGCTCTGATAGCCGCTGTACGCCGACTGCGCGCACACCTGCGCAGGCACAAATGAAACCAATGTATTTGCCATGTCTTTCCTCCCTTACTGCCACACCCAGCCGCCCCTTGCGGTAGGCCTCGCCGTGACGCCGCCAAGCGTTATGCCCTGCGCGGTAAGGCCGTTTAAGTCAAACGTGCCTATGTCCTTTACGCTGCCGCGCCTCAAAATATGAAAGCCGCTCTCGTTTACGAGCGTGGAATACACGCTGCCCTGCCTGCCCTGCTTCAGGCCGTCCTCGTCCACGGTCAGAAAGCGCCTGAGCGCGTCCGTATACACCGCCGCCTCGTCCGCGCCCTCGCCCATGTAGGTAAGCCTTTCGTCTATGTCTGTAAGCGCCAGGCGCAGGTAGGTGTTTGAGGTGATGTCCCTCGCGTTCAGACTGTCTATGAACGCCCGCGTGGCAAACAGCGTGCCCGCGTCTATGCGCGCGGCGTCGAGCCTGTTTATGAGCGCCCTCGCGGCCTTTACGCCCGAGGCGGAAAGCTCCGACACCGCAAGCTCCGTGTCTATTATGGGCCTTCCGCTCAGGCTCACGCCGTCTGCTATCTCATTTGCGCTGAGGCTCACCCTTGTGGGCACCACCGCGCCGTTTTGCACGTTCAGTTCATAATATTCGCCGTCCGCGGCCTTCACGCACAGCCTGCCCACGCTCGCATTCACTATGGAGGCGTAGTCCGCGGCGAGGTTCTCTATAAACACCTCTCCGCCCACGCCGTATGAAACGTTCAGCGCGCTTGAAATCATGTGGTTGACCGTGGCTCTGTCAAACTCGGCGCTTCCCGCCGCGATCACCTGAAAGCGCGCCAGCGCCGCGGCAAGGCGGTCTGTTGAAATGCTGCCCGCCGTGAGCTGACCGGCCTTTATCGAAAACGCGTCTATCAGCGCGGTCACAAACGCGTCGGTCGCTATAGTGCCCGCCTCGAGCTTCCTTACGCTCGCGCTTACAAGCTCCGCCGCGGCGGCGGTTAAGCTGTCGGTCGTCACCTCCGAAGCGCTTATCGAGGCCGCCTTCACCCGCACGGCCTCTATGAGCTTGGCGAGCAGGCCGTTTGCGCTTATGTCGCCCGCCGTGAGCTGGGATATATAGGCCGAGTGAAGCGCCATCACGCGCTTTGTCACCTCGCCTATCGCGTCGAAGGACAGGCTGCCGTCGGAATTGAACACCTTTTGCGCCGCGCTCACCTTGCCCGTCTGGGAGGGCATATCGGCGCGCGAAAGCAGGCTTATGCCGCCCGAATCGATAGTTACGCTGTTTTCCGTAATCAGCAGGCTGTGCGCCGTGTTTTCGCTGTCCGTTATACTCAGCCTGTCCCCCGCCTGCAGGATAGCGCCGCCCCGCCACGACACGCTGCCGCCCTCTGAGGACGCGCCGCAAAGGTATGTCGCCACGTCCCTTATCAGCGCGGAAGAGGCCAGAGGGTTGCACTCCGCCCTTAAGGAATTTAGCGCGCTGTCTGTGAGCGACACCTCGTTTGCGTAGCGCGCGTACTCCTTTTCGCCCTCGAAGCGGTACAAAAGGGCGTTAAACGCAAACGTCCCAGCGTCCTCGCGGGTAAAAGCGGTGTAGTCGTCGGGCGTGAGCGCGGTTTCATCCCCGCCAAAGCAGCTCACAATCTCGCACTCGCCCGAGTAGTTCATGCGTGCAAAGCCGCCCGCCGCGAACGCCGCCGAGGACAGCGCGCGCCTGAGCGTGACGCCCTCCGGCCACTGGGGCATCTGACGCATTAAAAGCGCCTCATTATGAAACGCTCCCGCGCGAAGGCTTACGCCCGCCGCGGCGCACAGGGTTTCTGTAAGATTTCTCAGCGTCCTCGGGTAAGCGCCCGCGCTGTCTGTAAACGAGGCCTCAAACAGCCCCGAGAGCGCGTCGCTGCCGTATATTCGGGCAGTCGGGCTGCCGTCGTCCGACTTCACGCCCTCCACGTACCACACGCCCGCGTCCCGCCATTCGCCCCCGTCCTCCCTTACGCGCACGCGCACGCGGCAGCCGGCCGGCGCCGTTTTGTCGCCCAATGCGCCTTTGTTTACCGTAAGCTCGAAGCGCTTTGAGGATGCGGCGCCCAGCGGCAGTCCGCTTGTGCACAATGCGTCCCTTATCCTGTAGGAGACTATGTCGCCCGAGGCGAGCCCGATAAGCTCCCCGCCCGCGCCCGGGTAGATTTCAGCGCTTATGTAAATCATTTGTCCTCCTCAGTTTTCGGTGGCACTCAGCGTGATAAAGCCCTTGCTTTTGCCTACGTTGCCCATTTCGGCGCGAAAGAGATAAAAGTATATCCTCTCGCTTTCGTCGGTAAGGGGGTCGTCCAGCTCCACGTAAAATTCGTCCCGCGCCGCGCTGAGTATCCTCGCCATGTCGCTTTGGTCTATCATGTGCCACTTCATGCTCAGCCTGCGCTTGAAAGAGCGGTCGGCGGGCTTTATGAGCCTGCCTGACGCCGCCCGCTGGCCCTCGTCCCTTTCAAACCTGAGATAGTAATCCCCGGGCGCGGGCACGTTGAGCGCCTCCTCCCCGAGCCTGCCTATTTTCACTTTATTTCACCTCACAAATCCAGATCGGGCTTGCCCTGCGCCCTGCGGCGGCGGTTTATGCCCTCCGCCGCGAGGCTGCCTATGTCGGCAGAAAGGCCGTCCTCGATGTATTCCCTTGCGGCCTCGCGCGCGATTTTGATTATTTCCTCCCTGAGCGCGCTCGTAAGCTCGATGTTTTCGTCCATTTCAGTCCTCCTCGAAGCACTCGTCTATGCTTTCGGCGCCGTATATGTCGCTTTCGTACACCCTGCCGGGGATTGAGGGGCTTTTGAGCACCAGCGTCCACTTGTCCCCGCCGGGGCTGAAAAACGGGCAGAGGCTGTACTTCGCCGCGGCGTAGCTTTTGCCGTCGCCCAGATCCTCAAAGTCGTCCCTTACGATTATCAGCGCGTTTACGCACGCGCCCGCGCCTTCGCCGTTTGAGAGCGCGTAAAGCTTCAGCATGCGGCGGTAGAGCTTTAGCGACTTTTCAAAATCCCTCACCCTGAGGCGGGCATAAAGCCCGCCCTCGGGCGGCGTAAAGCGGTCGCCCTCCGGTGTGAGTTCGTGCTTTGCGCCCTTCAGCGGCCAAAGCCTTATGTCCGGCACGAGGCAGAGTGTATTCTCGCCGCCGTCCTGAAGCTCAAGCAGCGCCCAGTACCTGCCCCGCCGCTTCTTCGCCCTTGCCATCAGCCCAGCACCCTCAGCGCCAGCTCGGGGTACACGGTCTTGTAGCCGTAGAGCACGTCCATTGAGTAGGTGCTCTTTTTGTACTTCTGATCGTAGCCCTTGGTGACCCTGAGCGATATGCCGTTATAGTCGGTCACGTAGCTCTCGACGCCCTGCCCATCGGGGTTTATGAGCGGGCGGGTAACGAAGGCGAACGCCATGGGGTCAAAGGCGAGGTTCGCCGTGTGGCTGCCTATAAGCGTAACTGCAGTGTTCTGGGCGTATGCCTTCGCGGCGGGATAGATTTTTACGCCGCTTATGGCGTTGGAAGAGGCCGCGGCGCTGTCCTGAGTCACGGTGTAGAAGTCGCCGCCTATCACCAGCACGTCGCCCTTTACGAATTTGCCCGTAAGCGTGGTGCCGCTTAATGAAAGCGTCTCGTCGCCCGCGCCCGAGGCGGTGGCGAGCTTTAAGCCGTTTGAGGCGCTTATGCCGCTAACGTGCTTTTTGACCGCCTGAGACATATAGAAGTCCATGTTGAACACGCGGCCTATGGAGCCCTGTCTCAGCGCCTGATTGTCGCCGCTCTTTTCGGCGTTCACCAGCGCGGGCAGAAGCGCCGCGTCCGCCTCGCTGTCCAGCAGCGCCACGCGGTGGGAAAAGGGTATGCGCATCTCGTTCATGTGCCTGCGCACGCTCGAGAGGTCGTTAAGCGTGCTCACGGTCTGCCCCGCAGTGCCCACGCACTGGAACACGTCCCTGTAGAGCATAAGGCCGTCCGAGTTTATCTTTTCGGCCAGCGCGGTCACGGCGGGCTCGATAAAGTCCCTTTGAAGCGCCTCCTCGCTGCCCATGTGCACGGCGGTCTCTATCGCGCCCGCCGCCACGTCCACGGTGGCCAGCTTGTCCAGCTTTACGTCCACGCTCGCTTCCTTTATGTCCTGATAGTTCACGCCGTTGTTTTCGTCGAACTCCTCGGCCGAGAGCATCACGGGCTTTCTTATCTGCACCGTGTCGCCCAGCTCGCTGAAGCTGTCGGAAAAGTCCCTGTAGATCAGGTTCGGAAACACCAGCTCGTCTATCAGGCGGGGCAGCGCCTTTCTGGCTATGGTCTTAAGGGTGATGAAGTTGTTTGCCATGAATATATTCCTCCTTTATATTGTTCAGCGCCGTTTGACGGTCATCATGTAGTATTCCCTGTCGCTGAGGCTGTCCGGGTCGATTTTCGCCGCGCCCGAGGGCAGCGCGCCCCTTGACGCAAGCGCATTTTCCACGCGCCTTGCGGCCTCGCTCTGAATAAGCCTGTCGAGCCTGTCTATGCTTTTCAGGCAGCTTTCGCGGCTCGTGTAATCCACAAGCTCCGAGCAGTCCTCCAAAAAATTTCTTTTTGCCATCTCCTCCCTTGCAACGAGCTTAAGCTCCCTTAGGTCCAGCTCCCTTTCGCGCGCCCTGAGCGCGTTTTCCGTTTCATTCTCCGCGCCCGCGACGGCGCTTGCATTTGTGTCTTCCATATGCTTTTTCTCCTTTATATTTATTGGTCTCAGGCGTTTTCGCGCCTCGCCTCCTCGGCCTCCTTTGCTATCATGCCATCGTCCCAGTCGTCCGCGCGGTGCAACAGCTCCACCATAGTGCGGGTGGACATCGCGCCTGCCTGGCGCGCGGTTTTGACCACGGACGCGGTCTCTGAGAGGTTTTCGGGCAGCGCGCGCG
>JAFPYA010000010.1 GCA_017412445.1 Clostridia bacterium | reverse complement strand
TGACTTGGCATGACCCGCTACGTCCTTAAGAACCTGCTTGGGGAACGGCCAGAGCGTGATGGGGCGAATGAGACCGGCCTTTATGCCCTTGGCGCGCGCGGCGACTATGGCGTTTCTGGCTACGCGCGCGGCCACGCCGAAGGCCACCACGGCCACGTCGCAGTCCTCGGTCATGAACGTCTCGTACATCGTTTCGTTCTTTTCAATTTCGGCGTAGCGCTCATAGCGCTTGAAGTTCCACTGCTCCAGCTCCTCGGGCAGAAGCGACAGGGAGTTGACTATGTTGTGCGGCCTTTCGCCCTTTGTGCCGGTTACAGCCCAGGGCTTGTCGTACTGCTTAACCTCGCCCATGTCGAGGCTCACGGGCTCCATCATCTGACCGATGGTGCCGTCCGCCAGTATCATGGTGGTCATCCTGTACTTGTCGGCAAGGTCGAAGCCCTTGAACACGAGGCTCGCCATCTCCTGCACGGAGGCGGGGGCCAGCACCAGCATGTGGAAGTCGCCGTGACCCGCGCCGCGAGTGGCGTGGAAATAGTCGCTCTGAGAGGGCTGTATGCCGCCCAGACCCGGGCCGCCCCGCTGCACGTTTATGACCAGCGCGGGCAAATCGCAGCCGGCCAGATAGCTGAGACCCTCGCTCTTGAGCGAGATTCCGGGGCTGGATGAGCTGGTCAGCACCCTTTTGCCTGCTGAGGCCACGCCTATTACCATGTTGATGGCCGCGATTTCGCTCTCGGCCTGCAGGAACGTGCCGCCGACCAGAGGCATGCGCTTTGCCAGATATGCCGCGACCTCTGTCTGAGGAGTGATCGGGTATCCGAAATAGTGACGGCAGCCTGCCATTATGGCGGCTTCAGCCAGAGCTTCGTTGCCCTTCATCAAAACTTTATCGCCCATAATTCAGCCTACCTTTCTACAGTTATAACGCAATCGGGGCACATCGTGGCGCAAAACGCGCAGCCAATGCACTTTTCGGGCTCGGCGCATATGGCGGGATGATGTCCCTGAATGTTGAGACGACTCTCGTCCAGCTTGACGATCTGCTTCGGGCAGGCATTTACGCACAGACCGCAGCCCTTGCATCTGTCCTCTCTGAAAGTTACCTTTGCCAAAATAACACCTCCAAAATCAGAATATCGCCCAGTCGCCGCGAAAATGCAGCCTTATGGGGACGACATTCTCAATAATGTCCTTGGTTTGCAAATACAGATCCTCCCTTGCGCAGGTGGCAAGCAGGGGCAGGCCGCTCAGGGAGGCAAGCTCCATCGCCCGCGCGTGGGTATCCGCTATGTCCCCGGGCGTCGTGAGCGCGCCCAGATTGGAATTGTTTATTATGCCGGTGCAGCTTATGCCGGACGCGTTTTCTATTTCCCTCATCACGGCCAGCGCGGCCTTGGCGCTCTGCGTAAGGGGTCTATAAAAATTGGCCACGAACAGCATCTCAAAATCGCCCTCGGCCTTAATGGCGGGGGAGAGGCGACCCAGCGCCAGCGCGCCCCTGTCGTCGCCACCCACGTCTATCACGCAGTGATAGCTTTTGTCGTCGGTGACGGCGTACATCTCATCGGGCAGCGCGGGCACGTCCACGTTGCTGTTGGCGTAGGGCGAGACGATAATGCGAACGCCCGCCCTTTCAAGCTCCTTTTCGCTGTCGCGCGTGCGGAAATACGGGTTCACAATGTCAAGATCCGCAATCAGCGTCTTAATGCCCATGGACGCGGTTGTGAGCGCGTAATTTACCGCGAGGTTCGTCTTGCCGCTGCCGTAGTGCCCGGCAAAAAGCGTGATTCTTTTCACTTCAAAATCTCTGTCCAGCCGAAGGTATCGGGCTTTTTGCCCCACTGTATACCGGTCAGCTCATCGTAAAGCTTCTGAGTGATCGGACCGATCTTGCCGCCGTTCACCACGTAGGGCACATCTTCGACGGACAGCTCGCCTATGGGCGATACCACAGCCGCAGTGCCGCAGCCCCAGGCCTCGTCCAGCGTGCCGTTCTTTACGGCCTGCTCCAGCTCCTCTACGCTCACAAGGCGCTCCTCGACCGGCACGCCCCACTCCTTGAGCAGTGCGATGCAGCTTCTTCTGGTGATGCCGGGCAGCACCGAGCCGGTCAGCTTGGGAGTCACGACCACGCCGTTGATTTTGAACATTACGTTCATCGAGCCGACCTCTTCGACGTATTTGCGCTCAACGCCGTCAAGCCACAATACCTGAGCAAAGCCCTTCTGCTCGGCCTTCTCGCCGGCGCGCATGCTGGCTGCGTAGTTGCCGCCGCACTTGGCATAGCCCGTGCCGCCGCGCACCGCGCGCACGTCGCGGGTCTCTATCATTATCTTAACCGGGTTCACGCCTTCCTTGTAATACGAGCCGGAGGGCGAAAGGATTATGCAGAACACGCACCTGTTCACCGTGTGTACGCCCAGGAACGGGTCGTTGCCGAACAGGAAGGGGCGAATATACAGGCTCGCGCCCTCGGTGTGGGGCACCCAGTCCTTATCGATGTTTATCAGCTTTTTGAGCGCTTCGAGGCAGAACTCCTCGTCCAGCTGGGGTAGGCAGAGGCGCTCCGCGGAATCGTTCATGCGCTTAAAGTTGTCCCAGGGGCGGAACAGCTGAATCTGGCCGTCGGGCCTTCTGTAGGCCTTGAGTCCCTCAAAGACCTCAGCGCCGTAATGCAGCACGGTGGAGGCTGGGGAGATGCATATGTCGCCGAAGGGGACTATGCGCGCGTTGTGCCAGCCGTCCTGATGGTTGAAATCCATCAGAAACATGTGGTCGGTAAATATTTTGCCAAAGCCTAACGAGCTTTCATCGGTGGGCTTAGCCTTGGGCTGAGTGGTAAGAGTTACGCTGATGTCCATGTGTTTTCCTCCTGTATTATCGGTCGCCGAGGCCGAACACTTCGACGGCTTTTTCTATCATCCTGAACTTTTGTATTTTGCCCGCGTCGTTCATTATGAACTTGTCCATGAACCACACGTAGCGGGGCACCTTGTGGCGGGCCATGTTGCTCTTTACGTAGTTTTTTACGTCGTCCTCGGTCAGCGTCTCGCCCTCCTTTACGATCACACAGGCCATTATTTCCTCGCCGTACTGCTTGTCCGGCACGCCTATCACCTGCACGTCGCTTATCTTGGGGTTGGTAATCAAAAACTCTTCTATCTCTCTGGGATATATGTTTTCGCCGCCGCGTATAATCATGTCCTTAAGGCGGCCGGTCACGCGGTAATTGCCGTTAACATCCTTTATGCACAGGTCTCCCGTGTGCAGCCAACCCTCGCTGTCTATCACCTCGGCGGTGGCGTTAGGCATCTTGTAGTAGCCCTTCATTATGTTGTAGCCTCTGGCCACGAACTCGCCCTGCGTCTCCGGCGGCACCTCAAGGTTCGTGGCGGGATCGACTATCCTGCATTCTATCTCCGGCAGCGCGCAGCCTACGGTCGTGGTTCTTACGTCAAGGCTGTCCTCGTAGCAGCGGCTCATGGTGCAACCGGGGGAGGACTCGGTCTGCCCGTACACGGACACTATGCCGGTCATGTGCATCTTTGCTGCCGCCTCGCGCATCACGGATTCGGGGCAGTTGCTGCCCGCCATGATTCCCGTGCGCATGTGGCTGAAGTCCGTCTTTGCAAAGTCCGGATGAGAGAGCATGGCTATAAACATCGTGGGCACGCCGTTAAAGCAGGTTATCTTCTCACGCGAAATGCATTCAAGCGCGGGCTTGGGCGAAAAATAGGGCAGGGGACACATCGTCGCGCCGTGGGTCATGCACGCGGTCATCGACAGCACCATGCCGAAGCAGTGGAACATCGGCACCTGTATCATCATGCGGTCTGCGGTGGAAAGATCCATGCGGTCGCCTATGCACTTGCCGTTGTTTACCACGCCCCTGTGGGTGAGCATCACGCCCTTGGGGAAGCCCGTGGTGCCGGAGGTGTACTGCATGTTGCACACGTCGTCGCCCTTCATGTTGGCGGCTCTGCGGTAGACCTCCTCAAGAGGCACAAGCGCCGCGCGCTCATTGAATTCGTCCCACGTGAATGCGCCGGGCATTTTGAAGCCTACGGTGACTATGTTCCTCAAAAACGGCAGCTTTTTGCAGTGCAGGCCGTCCTCGGGCTTGGTTTCGTCGAGCTCGGGGCACAGACGCCTTATCGTGTCAACATAGTCGCTGTCGCGGTAACCGTTTATCATCACCAGCGTATGGGTGTCACTTTGCCTGAGCAGATACTCGGCCTCGGCGATTTTGTACGCCGTATTCATGGTCACGAGCGTGGCGTTGATTTTTGTGGCCGCCCAGAACGTAATGTACCAGGCGGGCACGTTGGTCGCCCATACGGCCACCTTCGAGCCGGGCGTGACGCCGGAGGCTATCAGCGCGCGCGCAAATTTGTCCACGTCGTCGCGGAACTGCGAATATGTGCGGGTGTAGTCAAGTGTGGTATACTTGAAGCACAGCTGATCGGGAAATTCCCTGACCATCGTGTCAAGTACCTGCGGGAATGTGCAATCTATCAGCTGATCGTGCTTCCAGACGTATTTGCCCGTGCCCTGCGCGTTTGTGTAGAGGTGGTTTTGCCAGTTGCGTCGGGGCTCGTTGTTCTTTACGTACTGGGCGAAGTGAGTGTAAACAACGTAGGGGTCGTCTATCGCGGTCATCCACGCGGGGTCCCACTCAAGGCACACAAAACCGTTGTAGTTTACGCTGCGCAGGGCATTGAAAATCTCACCCATAGGCAGCGTGCCTTCGCCGGGCAGCGTGTATTCCACCTTCCCGTCGTTGAGCAGGGAATCCTTCATGTGCACATGCTTTACGTATGCGCCGAGATTCGTTATGGTCTGCTGGGGCGTCTCACCTGCAAAGCGGCAGGTGTGGTGCACGTCCCAGAGCGCGGACAGGCTGTCGCGCGCGAATGCGTCGAGCAGCAGCTGCAGGCGCTTGGTATCGGCGTATATGCCCACGGTCTCTATGAGCAGCGTAATGCCCGCGATTTCGGCTTTTTTGATGACCTTTTCTATGAATGCGCGCACGTTTGCGTCGTCAACGTTCACGTCGCTGTCTACCGCGTGTGCCCTTAAGCGCACGTAGCTGCAACGTACCTGCGCCGCAAATGATATGGCGCTCAGCGTTTCGTCGAGGCAATCGTCGGCCTTTTCGGTATCAGCGGGATTTGCAATCACGTCCACGCAGCTTATGCGTATGCCTACCGACGCCAGACGCCTCAGAGTATGGCTTATCTGCCCCTGCTCAAACGGCGCGCCCTCGCCGGTTATGCGCTCCTCGCGTATGTCGTGAATCTCTATGCCTTCGTAGTGCGCTTCGCCTGCGATTTTCTCAAATTCGTGCCAGGGATAATAGCGCCAGCCGTATGTGGAAATAGAAAGCTTCATTTTAATTCTCCCTGTACACAATCTTGTTCAGCGCGTTGATGTAAGCGCGTATTGCTGCGCCTACGATGTCGGTGGAGATGCCGCGGCCGGAGTAGAGCTTGCCGCCGTCCCTCAGCCTTACCAGCGCCTCGCCCACGGCCTCATGGCCGCCGGTAACGCTCTGAATAGAGAAATCGTCCAGCTCGTAATGATGGCCTATCAGCTTTTCTATCGCCATGAACGCCGCGTCGATAGGGCCGTTGCCGACAGACACGCCCTGTTCCTTTTCGCCGTTTTTGTCGAGCACGACGTGGGCGGTGGCGGTGATTATGTTGCCGCTATTGACCACGTAGCTGGACAGCGTGTATGTGGGCGGCACCTGCAGTGCCACGGTTGCGATTATCGCGTCAAGCTCGCGCGCGTCCACGTTTTTCTTCTGTGCTATGCCTGTAAAGCGCTCGTACACCTTGGCCAGATCCTCGGCGCTCAGCTCGTAGCCCAACTGAACCGCGGCCTTGCTTACGGTCTGAATGTCGCTTGCGGCGGTCAATTCAAGCCTGCTTTCTTCGGCCTGGGGCAGCTGGGGGAAGGCCGCGTTTTCGGCGGAGGAGGACTCGCTGAATCGGTTGATTATGTCCGAGGTGCGCTTTAAAGCGGTGATGTCGCTGCCAACGCATACGCCCACACTGTCGCCCTTGGTGTTTATTATGTCCACGAAAATACCGTAGGCGGGCATGTTCTTTCCGGCGCAGCGCACGGTCACCTGCGAGGCGCCCGCCTTTATCGCTTCAAACGCGCAGGCCTCGGCCATGGACATACGGTCCGAGGTGCATACCCCGAGCACCGCGTTGTCAAGAGAAGCGCAGTTCACTTTCAGATTTGAAATAAACTGGCCGAACTCGCCGGGCAGCATCGTGCCCTCGTCGTCGCTTACGGTCACTGTCTGGGCGCCAGCCTCCACCGCGGTCGTTATAGCCGATGCCAGGAACTCGTCCTCGGCTCTTGTCGCGTCAAGCGCGGTAAACTCGACGTCCGCGCATTTGGCTTTCGCGGCGGCGACGGTGGCGCGTATCCACTCAAGCATCTTGGGGGCCTTAAGATGCGCCGCATACTCCATGTTCACCACGGACACGGGCATCTTGACGTTTAGGCGGGGCTTCTTTGCCGGCGACACGGCCTTCCACGCCCTGTCCACGTTGCCGTCGGTAACGGGGCAGCTGACTATGGCGTTTGAGGTCTGGGCGGCAATGGTTTTTACAAGAATTTCGTCGCTTTTTTCGCCGTTAAGGCTCACGGTTTCAATAATGTCTGTGTTTATACTGTCGAGCAGACGGGCGGTTTCCAGCTTTTCCCTGAAGCTGAGCTTAGGTGCGTTTGACAGCGTTGCTTCGGTGATTATGATTTTTCTCATCTTGCGCTCCTTAAAAAATCAACGCCCCGGAAAACCCGGGGCGATTATATCGCGGTACCACCCGATTTGCCG
>JAFPYA010000129.1 GCA_017412445.1 Clostridia bacterium | reverse complement strand
TACGCGGACAAGGTGGACGCGGACGTGATCATCGGCACCGATCCCGACAGCGACCGCATTGGCATGATGCTCAAAAAGAACGGCGTCTGGACGGCGGTGACCGGCAATCAGGCGGGCTGCCTGATGCTGGAATACATACTCCGCGCCAAAAAGCCGGACAAGGACGCTTATGCCGTGACGACCATCGTCTCCACTCGCATGGTGGACGCCATCGCCGCCAAATACGGCATCACAATTGAGCGCGTGCTCACCGGCTTCAAGTTCATTGGCGAAACCATCGACAGGAAGGAAAAGGTCGGCAACCACGGCTTCCTGCTCGGCTTTGAGGAGAGCTACGGCTACCTCACCGGCGGCTACATCCGCGACAAGGACGCCGTTATCGCCACGCTCCTCGCCTGCGAGCTGGCCGCCTACTACAAGAGCCGCGGCCTGAGCCTCATGGACGCGCTCGAGGACATGTACAGGGAGTACGGCTATTACGCCGAAAAGACCATATCCGTGGTTATGCCGGGCGTAGACGGCATGGAAAAGCGCGAAAAGGCTACCGCGAGCCTGCGCGCAAATCCCCCCAAAGACATCGCCGGCCGCAAGGTGCTTGAGGCTTTGGATTTCAAGCCCGGCGGAGTCATGGGTCTGCCCAAGGCGGACGTGCTGCTCTACAAGCTGGATGGCGACGCGTGGGTATGCGTGCGTCCCAGCGGCACCGAGCCCAAGCTCAAGATATACGCGGGCGTGAGGGAGAACAGCGCCGAGGAAGCTCAAAAGCAGCTGGCGCTCATCTCCGAGGCGGCGAGCCGCTTCGGCGCATAAGGTTCAAATTGAACAAAACACGGGCGCCGAGCGTCTCAAGTCCAAAACGAGCCGGAGGCATGTATGGCAAACAAGAAGAAATCCCGCAAGGCTGAGCTTGCGCGCAAAAGAAGGCGCAGAAACCGCATAATCGGCTGGACGTGCGCGATTTTGTGCGCGGTGCTGGCGCTTACCGGGATAATCATAGTGAGCTCCCGCGACAAAAAGACGGACGTGAGCGCCCAGCCCTCGGACATAGTGGACGAGGGCATGGTGCGGGTGCTGTTAAGCTCGCTGGGCGATCCGCCCGCGCTGGGACTGACGCTCGACGGCATATACACGGTTGACGGCGATGCAGGCTTCCGCTTTGAGAAGGGCAGCGAGATCACCGTGGCCGAGGCGGGCGGCAGCCTTTACTTGAAGAGCGGCGGCCTGACCATTGACATGGGCGGCAGCTTCGCCCTGATAAGGCACGCGCCCGAGGGCGAAGGCGAGGATGCAGGCGGCATATACATCCACGAGAGCGAAAAGAACAACCTCTTCGCTGGCGATTTGAAGCTCTCCTCGAAGGGCGGCGGCATAGAGAGCGTTCTGACGCTTCAGGTCGAGGATTATCTCTACGGCGTGGTCGCCTACGAGATGAGCAATTCCTTCCCGTTGGAGGCGCTAAAGGCGCAGGCCATCGCCGCCCGCACATACGTGATGCGCGCGCGTTCAGGCGCGTCAAGCAGAGGCTATGACGTGATGGACACCACAGCGGATCAGGTCTTCAAGGGCTTCGACAGCAGCCTTGAAAGCGTGATCAAGGCTGTGGACGAGACGCGCGGCATAGTCGGCATGGTGAACGGCAGCTTTGCTCAGTGCTATTACACCGCCTCAAACGGCGGGCAGGTGGCCGACACGAGGCAAATATGGGGCGGCACGGTCAGCTATATAGAAATGAAGGACGACCCCTACGACCTCGAAAACCCATATAGCCAGCAGCACACCGCGTTCATTCCGGCCTCTCCCGTTCAGGGCAGCACCATAGACACGCTGCTTTCCACGGCTCTCAAGGCGCAGATCGACGATGCCGTAAACGTGAGGATAACCTCGATAAAGAGCGTAAAGCTCATAAATCCGGACAGGGACGGCAGCCTCATGTACCAAAGCGTGAGCTTTGAGGTGACCGCCGAAAAGCAGACGCGCGAGCTTGTGCCGAGGGATGAAAACGCACCCAGACCGCCCCGCATAGTGCTCGTTCACAAGGGCGCAGACGGAAAGCTCGCTGTGACCGAGGTCGACCGCGACGCGCCCGTGTACCGCCTGAGCGACTGGACGAAGTGCGACGGCAAGTATACGGTCAGCCTCTCCACATACAAGCAGCTCAAGAGCGCGCTGGGGCTCAAGCTCAATTCGAGCTCCTACGAGGTGTTCTACCTCGAAAAGGCCGACAATGGCTGGAATCTGATTTCCCGCCGCTTCGGCCACGGCGTGGGCATGAGCCAGAGGGGTGCCCAGACGATGGCGGGCAAGCACGACAAGACCGCGGAGGAAATCCTTTCCTTCTACTATCCGGGAGTCACTTGGTACGTAATCGACTGGACGGAGCACTCCCTTAAACCGATTTCCGCGCTGCCGGAAAGCCTCGGCTACGCCAGAGCAAAGCCTACGCCCAGACCTACCCAGCAGCCGCTGCCGGCGCTTACGGGCAACGAGTATTACGCCACCGTGACCGCGAGCCCCACGCTCAACGTGCGCCAGGGTCCGAGCACGGGCTATGAGATCGTTGCCAAGCTCTACACCGGCGAAAAGGTGATAGTCACGGGTCAGTTTGAGGACAACTGGGTCAGCATAAAGACCGTGGAGTTCACAGGCTACGTTAAGGCCGATTACCTTAAGACAGATTAATCCCGTTTTATACGATGAAAAAGACGCTCGCCCTTATAATCGCAATGCTGCTTTTAATGCCCGTGTGCCTCGCGCAGACGGGCGTTTATCGCGCTGTGAGCATAGGCATAAGCAACTATGACGACGGCAGGCAGCGCGTGGGCGGCACGAATTCCGCGCAGGGCGTGTACGACGCGATGAACCGCGCCTTCGGCGGAAGCAGCGGCTTTATTTCCTCAATTTACACCGATGTCACCGCGCAGCAGCTCTTTTCGACGCTCGATTTGTGCTTTGGAGGCGCGGAGGCGGGCGACGTTTCGCTGATCTACATAAGCGCCCACGGCGGCATGCAGGGCGGCATAGCGTGGATAGAGACGAAAGACGGGGGAAGGGTGACCGCTTCCGAGCTCGAGAAGCGCCTGCGCCTTATACCCGGCAAGGTGATATTGCTGCTCGACGCCTGCTATTCGGGCGCGTTTACGGGCAGCGCCTCGTCATTCCTGTATGAGTTTACGGGCGCGTTCGGGCAGAACAGCTTCGCCTCTGACAAGTATTTGGTGATGGTCAGCTGCAGCCTCGAGGAAAAAAGCTACCGCGTGACCGCCGACAGCTCGGGCGAAGCTGACGTGTCCACCGTGTTTTCCCGCGCACTGTGCGAGGGGCTGGGCTGGGACTTGATAAACGACAGGAGTACCGCGCTCAAGGCGGATGCCAACAGGGACAGGCGCGTGACCGCCTCGGAGCTGCTTGAATACGTGCGGCGGCGCAGCATGTTTTACCTCAGCGGCAACCGCAAGTACACCCAGACCGTGAGCGCCCATCTTTCATACCCCAACATGGTTTTGGCTGATCGCACGCACAGAGAGCCCGCGCCGTAAAAGACGTCATAAACAATCTCAAATCGATAAAGAAATTGCCCGCGGGAAGCGAAGCTCCCGCGGGCATACGTCGGTCAAAAAATAGTTTTATTTGTTTTCGGTGGAGGGCAGTGCGGTCATATCCGTGCCAAAATACTTGATGGAGAGCTGAGAGAGCGTGCCGTCGGCCTTGAGCTCGGCGATGGCCTTGTTGATTTCGGCAAGAAGCGTGGCGCTCTCGTCGCCGCTCTTCATGACTATTACGACGGAGTTGGCGGTATCGGCCTGTGCAACTATCACTATGGGCGCGTCGGGGTTCTCGGCCTTGTAGGAGGCGAAGGTGTCGGCGGAGTTGATCGTGGCGTCCACGCGCTCCTGCATAACCAATTCGAAGGTGGCGATCAGATCGTCCACGCCCTGATTGGTTGCACCGTAGCTCTCGGCGAGCGCCGCGTAGGTGCTGGAGACGGTGTTGGCGGTCTTTTTGCCGTTAAGGTCGGCAAAGGTCTTGATTTCCTCGTTGCCCTCCTTGACGATGAGCACGGGGTAGTTGTACACGTAAGGATCGGACAGCGTCAGGCTGTCGGCGCGCTCCTGCGTCCAGTCAACGCCGTTGATGGCGAGGTCATAGCGGCCTGAGTCCACGCCCGCGAAAATGCTGTCCCAGGGGCACTCCTGAAACTCCACTTCCACGCCGAGCTTGGCGGCCAGTGCGTTTGCAACCTCCACGTCAAAGCCGGTTAGAGCACCGCTTGCGTCATGGTACGTCCAGGGCATCCAGGTGCCCTCCATCGCCACCACGATCTTGCCTTTCGATTTGATCTTATCCAGAGTGTTTTCATCATTGCTGTTTCTCACTACCGCAAATATAACTGCGGCCGCGACCAGCACCACCACTATACAGATGATGAGCAGGTTGCGTTTGGAGAGCTTCTTGCTTGCCTGTTTTGCCTGAGACATATGAACTTCCTCCATTTAATATCTGATAACCGAGGCTTATCGCTCGGATATCGTCTTAAGAAATTGGCGCGCGCGTTCGGTCTGAGGGTTCGAGAAGAACTGCTCGGAGGGCGCTACCTCCGCGATCACGCCGCCGTCCATGAACAGCACGCGCTTTGAAACGTAGCGCGCAAAGCTCATTTCGTGGGTCACCACCAGCATGGTCATGCCGTCGTTTGCCAAATCCTGCATTACCTTAAGCACCTCGCCTATGAGCTCCGGGTCGAGGGCGCTGGTAGGTTCGTCAAACAGCAGGATCTCCGGCTCCATGCACAGCGCCCG
>JAFPYA010000128.1 GCA_017412445.1 Clostridia bacterium | reverse complement strand
CGACACAGACGCGTTCCCTATAGAAGAGCTCGAGGAGCTCATGCGCTCGGTAAGAGAAAAACGCAAATACTATCGCCTTGAGGACGGCAGCTTCGTTAGCCTCGAAAGCGGTCAATTCTCCGCCTTCACGCAGACGGCTGACAGCCTGAATCTGAATGTAAGCAGCTTAAGCGACAGCGGCACGATCGTTCCGCTTTACAAAGGGCTTTTCCTCGATGAGCTGCTAAAGCGAGACAAGAGCGTGTCCCTCGAAAAGGACACTGACTATAAAAAGCTGATACGTGACTTCAAAAGCGTGGAGGACGGCGAGTTTGCCGTGCCGGAGCCGCTGGACAAGGTGCTAAGGGACTATCAGAAGACCGGCTACACCTGGCTCAGAACGCTCGACAAATACGGCTTTGGCGGCATACTGGCCGACGACATGGGCCTTGGCAAGACGCTGCAGATGCTGGCGTTTTTGCTTGCGATAAAGCGCGAAGGTTCTACGGGGCCCGCGCTCATCGCCTGTCCCGCCTCGGTGGTTTCCACATGGGGCAACGAGGCTCAAAAGTGGACGCCGGAGCTGAGAACCTGCCTGATAACCGGCGGCGCCGCCGACAGAGCAAACCATATACGCGTGGCCGACCAGTACGACATACTGGTCACGAGCTACGATTCACTTCGCAACGACATAGAGCGCCACGAAAAGAACATGTACCGCGTGTGCGTGCTCGACGAAGCACAATACATTAAAAACCGCGAAACCAAGCTCAAAAAGAGCGTCGACAGGCTTAAGGCCGGCACGCGCCTGGCCTTGAGCGGCACACCCGTAGAAAACAGGCTCAGCGAGCTTTACAGCATTTTTGACTTCCTTATGCCGGGTTATCTGGGCAGCTATACTTCGTTCAGGAGAAAGTACGAGCTTCCAATCACGGAGGAGGCCGACGAAAACGCCAGAACAACGCTCACTAAGCTTGTGCACCCGTTCATACTCAGGCGCATGAAGCGCGACGTGCTGAGCGAGCTGCCGCCGAAAACCGAAACAAACTGCTATATACAAATGGGCGAGGAGCAGCGAAAGCTCTACGCCGCCTATGCAAACGAAATCGAAAAGCGCATGCTGAGCGCCGTTCCGTCCGATAAGCTCAAGATTCTTGCAATGCTCACGCGCCTGAGGGAAATCTGCTGCGACCCAGCGCTGGTGTACGAGGGCTACGAAGAGCAGAGCTGCAAAAAGGACGAGTGCGTGCGCATGGTGAAGGAGCTCATAGAAAACGAGCATCGCGTTCTTATATTCAGCCAGTTCACGTCGATGCTCAGCCGAATAGAAACCGCTTTGGACGCCGAAGGCATAGACAGCTTTACGCTCAGGGGCGATACACCGCTGGACGAAAGGGTGCGGCTCGTAAACGCCTTCAACGCCGGGCAGAACGACGTGTTTTTGATATCACTCAAGGCCGGTGGCACGGGCATAAACCTGACCGGCGCGGACACAGTGATACACTACGATCCGTGGTGGAATCTCGCCGCGCAGAATCAGGCGACCGACCGCTGCTACCGCATAGGGCAGGAGCGCCCCGTGCAGGTGTACAAGCTCATAGCCTCCGATACCATAGAGGAAAACATAGTCAAGCTCCAGTATAAAAAGCTGGATCTGGCGAAGGTGGTAAGCGAGAACGCCGACGGCGGACTTATGAACATGAGCGCCGAGGAGCTGCTTGAGCTGCTCAAATGACATAAACCGTAAAGGATGAAATAATGAAAAAATACCTCCCATTCATATTTTTGGGCATAGCTGTCTTCGCAATAGTGCTCGTTATGCCATCAGCGGGCAGCGTGCGCGTGGAGAAGGCGAGGCTTACGCCTACGCCTGAAATCGTCGTGACGCCCGAGCCTACATTTACGCCCGCACCGACAAACACGCCTATACCTGCGCCCGAAACCTATACTTTGCGCAGCATGACCGATCAGACGAGCAGCTACGACGACGTGAAGGCCATACAGGCGAGGCTGAGCCAACTGGGCTTTTACGCCGGCGCCGCAGACGGCTTTTACGGCCGCAGCACATTCGAGGCAGTGTACAATTTTCAGCGCATGAACGGGCTTGAGACTGACGGTATCGCAGGTGAAATGACCCAGAAATTGCTCTTTGAGGGCGAAAACATAAAAAACTCCCTGGGCAATGTATACGTGCCGTTTATTGCGCCCACTCCATCGCCAACGCCAGTGCCTACGCCTACGCCCAGAAGCATAGCAATGGACAGCTTCGTTTCCGGAAGCGCGCCCAAAGAAGCGCTCTACGGCGGCACGAACTACAAAGACGGCACTATCAGCGCGACGCTTGAAATGAGAGACAATCTGACAGTCGTCAGGGTGTCTGTAGACGCGCCTTATCAGCTCAGAAGCGCGCTCGCGGGCACATACGATATGCCCCAGCATCTTAGCTTAAACCGCCTTGCAGGTCTCAACAACGCCGTCGTCGCCGTAGCCGGCACCGACTATACCGTCTCGAACGACTATGAGCAAAGGCAGCAGCTTGTGCTCAAGGACGAGTTTTCAAAGGACAAGGCCCTGCTCGTAATCGACACCGACGGCGATGTAAGGCTGTACACTGCGGCAAACGCCGAATTCTCACTTGCTCAGCTGGGCGCAAGGGCGTATCAGGCCTTCAGCGTAGAGACTCCGCTGATAATAAGCGGCATAGAGCGAACGGGCTTGAGCGACACGGCAAACGGCTTTATACTCGCAATCGGCCAGACCGGAAAGCTCAGCTACATACTCATGCGCGGAAGCGTAAGTCCCGTGGAAATGGCGGCGCTCATGCGCGAGGCGGGCTGTGAAAACGCCGCGATCATCGGCTCCGGCGATATATACACCTGCTTTTCGGGCAATACCGGCGACAAAAAAGAAAGCGTCAGCAACATCATCTACTTTGCAAGCCACGCGGAGGAGGATGAGAAATGATAAAGCAAATTGTGCTGTTTGATATAGGCGGCGTTTTTGTGACCTTAAGGACGTTGCTTATGCTTTTGAGCCTCGGCCTTTACGCTTTCGTCTGCCTGAAGAACGCGCAGAAGCAGGGCGTAAAGCCGCAAAAGGCCGCAACAGCCCTGATTTGCGGCTTTGTGGGAATGGTGCTTTTAAGCAAAATCGCATACATTTTAATGGACAAAAACGCTCCGAATAACCCGCTTATTTCGGGCGAAATGACTTTCTTTGGGATAGCGGGCTTCCTTGCAGGCATAAGGCTCTATTGCTTTAAATCACCGGCGGCCTTTAAGCGCCTGATGAAGCTGCTGGCGCCGCCCTTGTTCGCCCTGACCGCGCTTTTGTATTTGTTTAAGGACATTACGGCGGGAAAGCCTGCGAATCTTGGAATTTTCGCGTATACCGATTTATACGGCGTAAAGCGCGCAAACGTGCCGCTTATTCAGTTTTTGTCACTTGCTCTGTTGATGCTTGCGGCATATCTGCTGAGCAAGCTCATAAAAAAGCCCAAATTCCGCGTTCGGCTGCTGCCAATGACGCTGTGCGCCGTTTCTCTGTTGCTGCCCGCCGAAATACTGCGCGACAGCACGCAGATAACGATACTTGGCTTAAACGCCGAGGCGTTCTTCATGTGGCTTAGCACAAACACGCTGCTTATCTCATGGCTTATCTTTAAGATAAAAAAGGACAATATGCCCATAATCAACGTATTCATCGTGCCCGTGCTTCCGCTTCTGTCGGTATTGTCCCATTCGTTCATACTGAGCTTCATCATGCTTACGCTTCCTGTGTTTGCAGCGCTTTCGCCATTGTTTCCGTTCGTTAAGAGCGGCAGGGAAAAGCGCCGCCACAGGCGGAGGAGCTTCAGCTGAGACGGCTTGTAAATTTAACGTAAACAGACTTGTATATTGCCTGCACGGCGTGGATAATTAAACTGCCGTACGGGCAATAGTTTTTTGATTAATCAACTGAAAGGAAGTTCAACACTATGAAGGTCGGCATCATAGGCTGCGGTACCATTGCAAACGCCGCACACATTCCCTCATATATCGCTAATCCTGACGCGGAGATCAAGTATTTCTGCGACATCATACCCGAAAGGGCACAGGCAGCCGTGGAAAAATACGGCTGCGGCATCGCGGTAACCGATTATCACGATGTAATCAACGACCCCGAAATCGACGCTGTAAGCGTTTGCACCCCGAACTACGCTCACAAGACCATCTCCATAGACGCCATGCGCGCGGGCAAGGACGTGCTTTGCGAAAAGCCCTCCGCCAGAACCCTTGACGAAGCGCTTGAGATGCTCAAGGTACACAATGAAACCGGCAGAATCCTCAACATCGGCGTGGTCAACCGCTTTAACGACAACGTGCGCCTGATAAAGAAATACATCGACGAGGGCAAGCTCGGCGACGTTTATCACGTCTACGTCTCCTTCCGCTCTCACAGATCCATACCGGGTCTGGGCGGCGCGTTCACCACGAAGGCTATCGCGGGCGGCGGCGCTCTCATAGACTGGGGCGTACATTTCCTTGACATTGTCATGTATTGTCTGGGCGACCCCAAGCCCCTGACCGTCAGCGGCGAAGCGTTCTGCAAGCTGGGCAAGGATATGCCCAATTACGTCTACACCTCCATGTGGGCCGAGAACACCAAGGATCTCAACGGCACCTACGATGTGGACGACAGCGTGACCGGCTTCATACGCACCGCCGGCCCCACCATCACCTTTAACGGCGCTTGGGCGCAGAACATAGGTGAAACCGAAATGTACATCGACTTCCTCGGCGACAAGGGCGGCAT
>JAFPYA010000127.1 GCA_017412445.1 Clostridia bacterium | reverse complement strand
CGCCCACAAAATGCGCCTGACCCAAGTAACCGCCTCCTGTGAAACCCGCGCAAGCGGCATAGAGCGCCTGAAGACCGACATAGACCGAAATCAAGCGGAGTTTAATGAAAAACTGAGCTCGGCGGGCTTCAAAACCGCAGAGGATATGCGCGCTTCGGCCCTGCCGCAGCTAAAAATCGACTCCATCGAGGCAGAGATCAGGCTTTACGGGCAGAAAGCGGCCTCGGTAAAGGACCAGATCGCCATGCTTACCGAGGCGCTCAAGGGCAAGCGCAGGGAGGACGCAGGCGGCGTCGAAGGCGAGGCGAAGGCCGCCCGCGAGAAAGCCGCCGCCTGCGAGCAGCAGCTCAGAAGCGCGGATCTCAGGATAAACAAAAACGAGAGCGCCTTGAAAAAGATCTCAGCGCTCAGGCAAAGGTGGCTTGAAAAGCAGGAATACTGGACTAACGTCGACGACGTGTACCGCACCGTCTCGGGACAGAAAAAGCAGACCGCGAAGCTCAGCTTTGAAACCTACGTGCAGCAGTTCTATTTCCGTGCGGTGGTTAGCGCCGCAAACATGAGGCTGTACACTTTGACACAGGGCATGTTCACGCTCAGGGTCAGGCCGAGCGCTTCGAACCTCCTAAGCCAGACCGGTCTCGACCTCGACGTGCTCGACAGTCAGACCGGCAAGTGGAGGGACGTAAGCACGCTGAGCGGCGGCGAATCCTTTATGGCTTCCCTCGCGCTGGCGCTGGGGCTGAGCGACATGGTGCAGTCTCAAAGCGGCGGCATCACCCTTGACACGCTGTTCATAGACGAGGGCTTTGGCACTCTGGACGAAAACGCGCTGAACAACGCTCTGGAGCTGTTGTCCTCGCTCGCCGAGGGCAAGCGCCTGATAGGCGTCATCTCCCACAGAAGCGAGCTTGAAAGGCGCATAGACAAGCAAATCCGCGTAACCAAGCTCCCCACAGGCTCAAGTCTTAATGTGGAATTAAAATAATACGAGGGAACCTTTTGACTGAGGCAAAGTCTAAAGAGCGAACACAAAACAGGAGGAATGTTTTATGAAAAAGCTTTTGGCGCTTTGCCTTATACTTGCGCTTTGTCCCTTCGCGATGAGCGAGACTGCGGGCCTCGCAAACCCGGTCAAGGAATATGCCACCCTTGAGGAAATCAACGACATCGTGGGCGGCAGGCTGTGCCATCCCGCCGTGATGGGCGTGACCGACGAGCGCTTCAGCGTTATAAATGCCGAGGTTCCCATCGCGCAGTATCAATACAGCCTTAACGGCCTTGAGTATTGCTTCCGTTGCGCCGCCACCGCAGATTTCGACATTTCCGGCGTATGGATAGACGGAAAAGAGGCCTTTGGCGAATACGGCGGCGAAATAGACTACGCGTGGGGCGAGGGCATGAAGCTCGCCAGATGGTTTGAAATCAGCGGTCAGTACGTGCTCATGCTCGAGGACGCCGAAAACGTGATGAGCGAGGAGACCTTTATCGCCATCAGCGAGGAGATGCGCTCCCTTACGAGCGACGCCATGAGCGAGAGCGAGAAGGCCGCCTTCTACGCGGAGCTCGAGGGCGAATATCAGGATAATTACTCTCTCAGAGCCTCCGCGTCGGTGAGTGCAAACGGGTCCGAGGGGGCGCTCATGGAAATATGGTGGGGCAATTCCGCGTTTGAAACCTGCTGCTGGACGATGACGCTCAGGCTCGGCGAGGACGGCCTGCTCTACTACGATGACTGCATTTGCAGCGTGGTCGCCGTCGAGGAGGGCGCTGAGGAAGGCACCGTGACCGTACTGTACGAAAACGGCGCAGGCTATTTCAGCTTCCTTGACGGTATACTGTACTGGACGGGCGCCGAAGACGAATACCACAGCCAGTGCGAGTTTCAAAAAATCTAAATAATTTGCGCATGTTTTGCCCGCCGAAAAGGCGGGCTTTTGCTTGCATTTTTTCGCTTGTTGTGGCATACTTAAACAAAACCTGAAGGGAGAATGATTATGTACGACCGTTGGGATCTGAGCGTATTGTACAAGGGCCTTGACGACCCGGCCTATGAGGCGGACTTCGCCTCTCTCAGGCAGCGCCAGCAGGAATTGAAGCAGCTTTTAGCCCGCAAATCGGAGATAAGTCAAACGGAGCTGATAGAGGGCATACTCGACATAAGAGAAAAAACCGATATGCTTGCCGAAAAGCTGGGCTCGTTTATCTCTTTAAGCCAGGCCGTAGAGACCGACAACGGCGAGCTTATGGCGCAGTACGCGCGCTTCAGCCGCCTTTTGTCCGAAGGCGCGGCGGACAATGCCGCGGCGGAAAAGCTGATGGGCGCCTGTGAGGACACGGACGCGCTGATAAAGGAAAGCGAAATCTGCGCGCGCAACGCCTTCAGCCTTAAGGAAGCAAAGCGCAATTACAGGCACCTGCTCTCCGACGAAGCGGAGGAGATCGCGTCCGCCCTCGACACGAACGCGGGCAGCGCGTGGGGAAGCCTGCAATCCTACCTCACCTCCACGCTGAAGGTGAGCTGCAAGGGCGAGGAAAAGACGCTGAGCGAAGTGAGAAATCTGGCATATTCGCCGGACGCCGAGCTCAGAAAGGCCGCCTACAAGGCGGAGGTCGAGGCTTACAAAAAGATAGAGGACAGCGTGGCTTTCGCCCTGAACAACATCAAAAATCAGGTAACCACTATGACTGAAAAGCGCGGCTACGAGTCCGTGCTCGCAAAGACCCTCGAGGATTCGCGCATGAGCCGCGCCACGCTCGACGCGATGCTTCAGGCGATAGGGGAGTATCTGCCCGATTTCAGGCGTTACTTCCGCCATAAGGCGCGCCTGCTCGGCCACAAGGACGGCCTGCCGTGGTACGACCTGTTTGCACCGGTAGGCAGTGACGACAGGGTGTACAGCGCCAAGGAGGCGAAGGACTGCCTCGTAAACTGTTTTAAAGACCTCTCGCCCGACATGGCCGGGATGATGGAGAGAGCCTTTGACGAGGATTGGATAGACTTTTACCCACGCCCCGGCAAGGAGGGCGGCGCGTTTTGCGCCGGGCTTATGGATCAGAAGCAGGCGCGCATACTCACCAACTTCGACGGGAGCTTCGGCGCGGTGGACACGCTCGCCCACGAGCTCGGCCACGCCTACCACGACATGCAGATACAGAACGAATCTGCCCTGAACCGCGGCTATCCCATGCCTATCGCGGAGACGGCCTCCACGTTCAACGAGCTGCACCTCGCCGAATACGCGCTCAAAAACAGTGCGCCCTCGGAGAGACTGGCGCTTTTGGACGGTTCGCTGCGCGAGACGAGCCAGTGCGTGGTGGACATAAGCTGCCGCTACATGTTTGAGACAAAGGTGTTTGAGCAAAGCCGCGAGCGCTTCTTGATGGCGGACGACCTGAACGAGATGATGCTGGAGTGCCAAAAGCAGGTCTACGGCGACGGCCTCGACCCGAAATACCTAAATCCGGGCATGTGGATTTGCAAGAGCCATTACTATTCCTCAAGCTTCAGCTTCTACAATTTCCCCTACGCCTTCGGCTGCCTTTTCGCTCAGGGGCTTTACAGCCTGTTCAAGCAGCGCGGCGCTGATTTCATCGCCGACTACAAGGAGATGCTGCGCCTGACCGGCGTGCACAGCATAGAGGAAAACGCGCTGATGCTCGGCATCGACCTGACCGACGTGCGCTTCTGGCGCGAAAGCCTGAAGTACATAAAGAACCGCATAGACGAATTCTGCGAAGTGTAAATCAAAAAAACGCCCTCCGGCAAAATCCGGAGGGCATGTTTTATCGGCTCTTCTTGCTTTTCCTGCTTTTGTTATTCTTTTCGGCTTTTTGCGCTTTGCCGGGCGCGCTTTTCTTTTCGACAGGCATGCAAAACTCTATGTCGCCGGTGTCTATGTCGGCCTTTGTGCACCTGACCTGTATCGTATCGCCCAAGTGTATTATGCGCCGCGTGCGCTTGCCGGCGATGAGCGTGCCGTTTTCGTCGGGGCTGTAGATGTCGTCCATATCGCGGAAGGGCACGAGCCCCTCGCAGCCGTTGGAAAGGCTTACACAGGCGCCCTTTTTGATGAAGCGGGTCACGGTGGCGTCAAAGACTTCGCTTTGGTGATTGGACAGATAGGCCGCGCACATCAGCTTGTCAGCCTCGCGCTCGCACAGCGCCGCCTGCTCCTCGTTTTCGGAGGCCTCCTCGGTCAGCGCGTGCATGCTCTGGGTGAGCGACAGCGTCCTTTCCTCGCTCAGAGGCGTTTGCATCTGCATGCGCAGCATCCTGTGCGCGAGCAAATCGGGGTAGCGGCGTATCGGCGAGGTGAAGTGGCAATAGTCCTTGAACGCCAGCCCGAAATGTCCCAGATTCTTTTCGCTGTAGCGCGCCTTGCTCATTGCGCGCAGCACGAGCTCGCCGACTATAGCCGCCTGAGACGTGCCTTCAAACGCGTCGAGCACGGCTCTGAGCCTTTGCTCGCTAACCTTCATGGGCTTGTTCAGTGCAAGCAGCATGAGCTCCACAGAGGCCAGCTTCTCGCTGTCGGGCTTTTCGTGTACGCGGTAGGGGAAGGGCAGACCGGTCTTTTCTGCGTGCCAAGCTACGGCCTTGTTGGCCATCAGCATAAATTCCTCAATCAGACGCTGCGCGTCGCCCCTCTGCCGCGTGCCCATCCCGGTGGGAAATCCGCCTTCGTCGAGGGTAAAGGCGACCTCGGGCAAATCCAGCTCGAGCGAGCCCTGCTTAATCCTTTGCGCGTGCAGCTTTTTTGCAAGCTCGTTCATTTGCCTTAGCGTATCGTGAAGCGCCTCGGGCACCGTGCTTTTACGGCCTGCAAACATCTCGTTTACGTCCTCGTATGTGAGGCGTGCCTTTGAGCGGATTACGGACTCGCGAATCTGAAGCTTCTTTATGCTTAAGCTCTTGTCTAAGGTCATAATCGCCGACATGGTGAGCCTGTCGCGCTCAGGCATGAGCGAGCACAGGCAGTTGCACAGCGCCTCGGGCAGCATGGGAATGGTGCGTCCGGGCAGGTAGACGCTTGTGCCGCGCTCCCTCGCGTCGGCGTCGAGCGCGCTGCCGGGGCGCACGTAATGGCTTACGTCCGCAATGTGCACGCCCAGCTCCCAGCCGTCGTCGAGGCTTTTGAGCGACACGGCGTCGTCAAAATCCTGCGCGTCTGCGCCGTCGAGTGTGAATATCGTCTCGCCGCGCAGATCCAGCCGCCCGTTCGTATCGCTGGGGCGCGGGTCGCAGCCCAACTCAGCGGCCTCAGCGAGCGTGTCGGGCGAGAACTCCTCGCTGATGTTGTGCAACGCGCACAGCGCGGACAAATGAGCGCCCAGATCGTCTTCCATGCCGAACACCTGTCTGACGCGAACTATCATCTGCACGCCCTTAAGCGGCCACCTTATAACCTCGAATGCGCACATGTCGCCCTGGCGCGCGCCCATCAAATCGCCCGTGACCACGGCCTGAGAGGGGAAGCGGCGGTCGGGAAGCAGCGCCAGATTTATGTCCTCGGGCATGTAGCGGGGGCGCCCCTTTGAGCGATGGCGCTTGCGGGGGGGAGCGGCCTTTTCTATATACAGCGTGCCGGTCAGCACGTCGTGACCGCGCCTGACTATCTGCGCCAGTGTGCCGCGGCGCTTTTCGCCGCCCTGAGTCTGCCTCACAAAAACGAGGTCGCCGTCAAACGCCTGCTCGTTTGGCATATCCAGATAAAAGTCGTTCGAGCCGTCGAGCGGGCGGGCGAAGGTGGGCGCGTTCTGTGAGGAGCGGGCGCGGCACAGCGTCAGCTTCATCACGTCCGGGTGGCAGTATTTGCCCTGCCGTGGCGAAACTATAAGCCCCTGCTCCGCGCAGGCAGCCAGAAGATGCTTTGCGTTTTCGTGGCTGAGACCCGTGCGCTCGCATACCTCGTTAAGGCTCAGCGTGCGCTTGGCCTTCAGCAGCACTTCGGTAATTTGGGTTTCGTTCAAAATGTTTTCCTCCTATAAAACAGCATGCAGCCCCATAGAACTGCATGCTGAAATAAGGTTTTCGGGGCTTAGTTTTCGCCCTCGGTGGTTTTTTCGGTATTGGACGCTTCGGCCTCTTCCTCGGTCACGGTTTCCTCGGTGACCTCGGTTTCGGTTTTGTCGGCTTCCTCTTCGGTTTCCTCTTCAGCCTCGACCGCTACGAAGGTGAACCTGTAGGTGGTTCCCACGGCGGGGAAGGTTTCGGGAGCTGCGCCGTCTTCCCACTCGACCGTGTAGCCTTCCTTGGAGGGCAGCTGGCTTTCACGGATGGCGGAGCCTTCCTTGCCGGTTGCGGTGGTCAGGGAGGCAGTGTAGTCTTCCGCTGCGTCCTCAGGCACGATTTCCTCGAAGGTCACGATGATGGCGGGATAGTACTTGGCGTAGACCTTTACGATCTCGGTGCCCATTTCGCCGCTCAGCGCCTCACCGTCCTCAGTCTCCCAAACACCCACGGAATCGGGGTGATTCGCGCTGCCGGGAGTGCCAAGAGCCAGATCATCGCCGGCAAGATCGGTGCCGCTCTGCACGAAGAGGCGGTAGTAGTTGAGCTCTTCCTCGGGGATGTTGGCCACGGCGTCACCGTAGATTTCCTCGGGATCGACGTAGGCCTGATAGTTGTAATAGTAAGCCAGCGCGGTATTGTTGGCATCGTTCATCAGCCAGGGGAAGTATTCGACGGTTTCGGCAGCGGTCTCCTCAGCCTCGGTGCCCTCGCCGTTTTCCTCAGCCTCGGCTTCCTCTTCCTCGTGAGTGTGGATGTCGGAGGCATCGACGAAGAACTCCACAAAGTTGCCGGATACGTAGTTCACGTAGTAAGTCGCGTCACCGGCGGGGATGGTATTGGGCAGCTCGGAGATCCTCAGAAGGTTAGAGG
>JAFPYA010000126.1 GCA_017412445.1 Clostridia bacterium | reverse complement strand
ATTGTGCGCCTCGTCCACGAGCAGGCTATAGCGCCCCGCGTGGTCAAAAAAACGCTTGAGGCGCACCGCAGGGTCGAACACATAGTTGTAATCACAGATTATAACCTGCGCGGTCTCGCTGAGCGCCAGCGTCAATTCAAACGGGCACAGGCTGTACTTTTCGCTGAGTGCCCTTATCGCGTTTTCGTCAAACGCGCTTTCGCTCCAACTGTCTATGATGGCGGCCTTCTGCCGGTCAAAATGCCCCTTTGCGCGGGGGCAGTGGGCGGCGTCGCAGCGCTGAAACGGCGTGGGGCAGAGCTTGCGCTTGGCCGATATGCTTACGCTCCTGAGCTTAAGGCCGTTTTGACGCATGAGCCTCAAAGCCTGCTCGGCGGCAAGACGCCCCGTGCCGCGCGCAGTCAGATAAAAAATCACGTCCGTAAGCCCTTCGCCCAGCGCCTTGATCGCGGGAAACAGCGTCGCCGCGGTTTTGCCTATGCCGGTAGGCGCTTCGCACAGGAGCCTCGTTCTGTGCTTTATGCTTTTGTATGTGGCCTCGGCCAACGCCCTTTGACCCTCGCGAAAGCTGGCAAACGGGAAGCCGCTGAGCCTGACGCTGGGGAGTGAGAGGCTGAGCCAGTTCTCCTTCCGCTTTATCCTTTCGGCGTAAGCGCCCGCGTACATATAAAAACGGCGGCTCAGCTCGTCTGCGCTGAGCTGCCGTTCAAAGGTTTTGCGCTCGCCCGTAAGGTCAAGATAAACCAGCCGCACCCCGCAGTGCTCAAGCCGGTTTATGCAGGCCAGCATGAAGGCGTATATCTCCGCCTGCGCCCAGTGCACGGGGTAGTCGTTTTCTGAGATTATCTCTGGCGGCAGGCGCGTGGTCTTTATTTCCTCAACCAGACACTCGCCGTCCTTGAGCATAAGCCCGTCCACGCGCCCCTGGACCTCGAGGGTCACGCCGTCCACGTCCACCTCGAGCTTGACCGGAACCTCGGCGCGGTAATCGGCGGTATAGGTGTTCTGCCTCAGAAGGTGGCCGGTCAGCCCCTCCTGCATGCGCTCTATGGAGCCGAGGCTGCTTTCAAGGTCGCCGCCCTCGTAGTAGGTTTCGGCGAGCGTGCGGACGTTTACGCTGTAAACCATCAGTCAAATATCTGCATGATCGCGCACTTGAGATAGCGGGTCTCGGGACTGGCGGGCAATACGGGATGGTCGTGCCCCTGAGAGCGAAGCTCCACGAACCTCACGCGCTTTTTGGCGTCGCGCGCGGCGATGTTTATCATGTCCACAAACTGCTCGGTAGAGACGTGCTGGCTGCACGAGCAGCTAACGAGATAGCCGCCGTCGCGGGTCAGCCTGAGGCCGCGCAGGTTTATTTCCTTATAGCCTCTTAACGCGCTTTCGACCTGAGAACGCGTCTTGGTGAAGGCGGGCGGATCGAGTATCACTATGTCGAACTTCTCCCTGGCGTCGGTCAGCTCACGCAGATGGTCAAAGCAGTTGTGCGCTTCAAATGTCACGTTGTTCAGATCGTTCATCTGCGCGTTTTCGCGCGCCACGACCAGTGCTTCCTCTGAAATATCCACGCCCAGCACGCTCCTTGCGCCGCCTTTTGCCGCGTGCAGCGCAAACGAGCCGTTGTGGCAGAAGCAGTCGAGCACCTTAGCGTCCCGGCTCAGCTTCATTACCTCGAGGCGGTTTTCCTTCTGGTCGAGGAAGTATCCGGTCTTCTGACCGTTTATCACGTCTACGGAAAAGCTTATGCCGTTTTCCTTCATCAGCACGCGCTCGGGTACCTCGCCGTAAAGCAGGCCGGTGGTCTGCTGCATGCCCTCGAGCCTGCGCACGGGCACGTCGCTGCGCTCATATATGCCGCGGGGCTTTATTATCTGGACGAGCAGGTCGGTAATACAGTCCTTCCATTTTTCAATGCCAAGAGACATGCTCTGCATCACCAGCACGTCGCTAAACTTGTCCAATATGAGCCCGGGCATAAAGTCGCTCTCTGAATATATGAGCCTGCAGCTCATGGGGTCGCACAGCGCCTGCCTGTACTCCCACGCGGTCTGAATGCGGCGCCTGAAAAAGTCTGCGTTCACAGGCTCGTCCCTGTAGGTCAGCATCCTGAGCGTAATTTGTGAATTGGGGTTGTAAAACGCCTT
>JAFPYA010000125.1 GCA_017412445.1 Clostridia bacterium | reverse complement strand
CTTCTTCTGGCACAGGCGGAGGCGCTGACCGAGGGCATAAGCCGGGTCAACGCGAATCTTTGCAACATATCCGCGCTGTTATTCTACAGCCTTGAGGACATTAACTGGGCGGGCTTCTACTTTAAGGATGGCGAGGATCTGGTTCTGGACGTTTTTCAGGGCAGGCCAGCGTGCGTGCGGCTCAAAAAGGGCAGGGGCGTATGCCAGAAGGCGTTCATGAGCGGCAAGGTCGTAAACGTAAGGGACGTGCACGCTTTTCCGGGACACATCGCCTGCGACAGCGCCTCAAAAAGCGAGATAGTGCTGCCGCTCTTTAAGGACGGCGAGGTTGTGGGCGTATTGGACATAGACAGTCCCGTACCCGACCGTTTTGATGAAACGGACGAAAGAGAGCTTTCAAAGCTCGCCTCTTTTGTCGAACAGCTTATATAACCCGTTTGCGCGGCGCTTGTACGCCGCGCGCGTTTTTTAACTTTACCCGCCGACCGGGCTCTGCACTCAATTTTTCCTTGACTAAAAGGCAAATAACAATTATACTATATAATAGCTGGAATTCCGGACATTATGGAGGTGTATGGATGGCTGAGTTTATTCTTTCCGCGTTCGCCGACGAGGCGAGCCCCGTGCTCGACGAACAGATAACCGCACTTGTGAACGCGGGCGTTTTCGGTATCGAAATGCGCGCCGTCGACGGCAAAAACGTAAAGGACCTTACCGACGAAGAGGCGCGTCAAGCGCGCGCAAAGCTCGACAAGGCGGGCATAAAGGTGCTCTCGATGGGCTCGCCCTTCGGCAAGATTTCGGTTACGGACGACTTTGAGCCCCACTTTGAGCAGTTCAGGCGCGCGCTGGAATTGTGCAAAATACTTGGCACCGACCGCATGAGGATGTTCTCGTTTTACTATCCCAAGGGAGAAAACCCCGAGAACTACAAGCAAATCGTGTTTGAACGCCTTGAAAGGATGCTCGACGCGGCGGACGAGGCTGGCGTAAACCTCTGCCACGAAAACGAAAAGGGCATATACGGCGACGTGGCCGCGCGCTGCCTTGAGCTGATAGAGCATTTCGGCGGCAGGCTCAAATGCGTGTTCGACCCGGCCAACTTCATCCAGTGCGGCGAGAAGCCGATAGAGAACTTCAAAATTCTTAAAGATCACATCTTCTACATGCATATTAAGGACGCGAGGCTCGCCACCGGCGCGGTGGTGCCCAGCGGCAAGGGCGACGGCGACGTGCCCGAGATAATAAAGGAGCTGAGCCAGATCAAGTCCGAGCTCGTGCTCAGCGTGGAGCCGCACCTCAAGGTCTTCGCGGGCCTCAGCCAGCTGCAGGACGAGGAGCTCAAGCACGAGTATTCATACCCCGACAGCTTAAGCGCGTTCAACGCAGCAGTGGGCGCGCTCAAGGATATACTTTCACAGCAGGGCTTTACGGATAATAAAAAAGGAGCGTGGATTAAAATGGACAAGGTAAGACTGGGCATTATCGGCATAGGCAACATGGGTTCAAGTCACGCCAAGAAGGTGCTCGCGGGCGAGGTGGAGGACATGGTGCTGGGCGCCGTGGCCGATATAAAGCCCGAAAGAAGGCAGTGGGCGAATGATAACCTGCCCGGCATCCCCGTATTTGACGATGCAAGCAAAATGATGGACAGCGGCCTTGTGGATGCGATAATCGTGTGCACGCCCCACTATGACCACCCGAGGCTGGTTAAGGAAGCCCTCTCCAAGGGACTGCACGCCATGAGCGAGAAACCCGCCGGCGTGTACACCAAGGCTGTCAGGGAGCTTAACGAGTACGCCTCCAAGCAGGACAAGATCTACGCCATAATGTTCAACCAGCGCACCAATTGCGTCTACCGCAAGATGAAGGAAATCGTTGCCAGCGGCGAAATGGGTCAGATCCGCCGCACCAACTGGATAATCACCAACTGGTTCCGCTCTCAGAGCTATTACGATTCCGGCGCATGGCGCGCCACATGGGACGGCGAGGGCGGCGGCGTGCTGCTCAACCAGTGCCCCCATAACCTCGACCTGTGGCAGTGGATCTGCGGCATGCCCTGCAAGGTGCGCGCGTTCTGCCACAACGGCAAATGGCACAACATTGAGGTTGAGGACGACGTGACCGCTTACGTCGAGTATCCCAACGGCGCCACCGGCGTATTCGTGACCACCACCTCCGACGCTCCCGGCACCAACCGCCTCGAAATTGACCTTGACGGCGGCAGGCTCGTGTGCGACGGCGAAAAGCTGTGGCAGTACAAGCTGGATACCCCCATCCCCGAGTTCCACAAGACCTACAAGGGCGGCTTCGGCGCGCCTAAGGGCGAGGATGTCGAGGTCGAAACCGACGGCCTGAATCCCCAGCACGTGGGCGTGCTCAAGGCGTTCGCGGCCAAGATTCTGGGCAAGGGAGAGCTCATCGCCTCCGGTCAGGAGGGCATTAACGGCCTGACCATTTCCAACGCCATGCACCTGTCCAGCTGGCTGGACAAGACCATCGAGCTGCCCCTGGACGAGGATCTGTTCCTTGAGGAACTCAACAAGCGCCGCGCTACCTCCAAGGCCAAGAAGGCTAACGACGTGACCTTCGACACCTCCGCCACCTACTCCGGCAACAAATAAAGGAGCGCTTATGATAAAGATCGGCGTTTGCACAAGCCTGAACAACATTCGCAAGGCGGAGCTGGCGGGCTTTGAATACATGGAAGCGGCGTTGAACGGCATCGCCGCCATGAGCGACGAGGAGTTTGAAAAGGCGCTTTCGGATGTGAACCGCGCTTCAATAAAAGTTGAGGCCTGCAACTGCCTGCTGCCCGGCACCCTCAAGGTGACGGGCCCTGAGGTAAACGCGCAGGCGCTGCACGAATACCTCGAAAAGGCCTTCACCCGCGCCCAGAGGCTGGGCGTGAAGGTTGTGGTGTTCGGCTCCGGCGCGGCGCGCAGGGTGCCCGAGGGGTTCGATGTGCCTCAGGCCTGGCGTCAGATTGCCAACTTCCTGCGCCTGCTCGAGCGTCACGCCGCGGATCACGACATCACCGTCGTCATCGAACCGCTGCGCAGCGGCGAATGCAACATAATCAACTACGTCTCCGAGGCCACGATACTGGCAAGCCTCGTGCAGATGCCTCATATCTGCGTGCTGGGCGACACCTACCACATGGCCTTCGGCCACGAAGGCTTCGGCGCCCTGACCATGGCGGGCTCGCTGCTTAAGCATATCCACGTGGCCAACGCCATAGGCCGCAAGTTCCCCAAAAAGGGCGACGGCGAAAGGTACAAGGAGCTGTTCGATACCCTCAAGGCCATGTCCTACGAGGGCAGGGTGAGCGTAGAGGGCAGCTGCGACGACTTCGACGTGGACGCAAGGCCCGCCTATGAGGCGCTCGCGGCGGCGAGAGACGAATAAAGCTTAAAAGCCCCTAATTTCAGCCGGGCGTCCGCTTTCGGGCGGGTGCCCGGCAATATTGCACGGAGACATAAATGGTATTTTCTTCCAACGCCTTTTTGTTTTTCTTCCTGCCTGCGGTGACGATACTGTACTATCTGGTCAGGAAGCACAGATCCGCCGCCAACGCCGTGCTCACATTGATGAGCCTGATTTTTTATGCCTGGGGCGAGCCAAAGTTTGTGCTGGTGATGCTTCTGAGCATAGTCATAAACTGGCTGGTCGCGCTCATAATGCAAAAACAGACCAAAGTCGGTAAAAGAAAGGCGCTGCTCGTGCTGGGCGTCGCTGTGAATCTGCTTATACTGGGAGTGTTCAAATACACCTCCTTTGCCATAAAAAACATAAACAGCCTGTTCAAAACAAACATAATCGACCCCAAAATCGCGCTGCCTATAGGCATTTCGTTTTTCACCTTTCAGGCCATGAGCTACGTGATAGACGTGTATCGCGGCAAAGGCGAAGCGCAAAAAAGCCTTATGAGCGTGTGCTTGTACATCTCGTTTTTCCCACAGCTTATAGCGGGCCCCATAGTAAGATACGAAACCGTGGCGGAGCAGCTCAAAAACCGCGTGGAGACGGTGGAGGATTTCACCGCGGGCATACGCCGGTTCATGGTGGGCTTCTGCAAAAAGGCGATCTTCGCAAACACGCTTGCGCGCCTTGCGGACTACGTGTACGCGCTTGAGATGGGGCAGATGAGCGTAGCGCTCGCGTGGCTGGGCGCTATAGCCTACATTGTGCAGGTGTACTACGATTTTTCGGGTTACTCGGACATGGCCATAGGCCTTGGACAGATGTTCGGCTTCCACTTTCCGGAAAACTTCATATATCCCTTCGTTTCAAAATCACTTACCGAATTCTGGCGCAGGTGGCATATATCCATGGGCAGCTGGTTCAGGGACTACGTGTTTTTCCCCATGGGCGGCAGCAGGGTCAAAAGCAAAATAAGGCTTTTGTTCAACATGCTCGTGGTCTGGGGGTTGACCGGACTTTGGCACGGCGCGGAATGGACGTATGTACTCTGGGGCGTATGCTTCTTTGTGCTTCTGGCCTTTGAAAAGCTGACGGGCTTAAACAAATGGATGGAAAAGCACGCCGTGGGGCATTTTTATGCCATGGCGTTGCTCATAATCGTCACCGTGCTTATGCGCTCGCCCTCGATAGGCTACGCGCTTGAGTTCTACAAGGTTATGTTCGGCTTTGGCAATGTGCCGGTCTTTGACAGGCTCACCCGCTTTTTGCTGAAGGAGTACATGTGGTATCTCGTGCCGGCGCTGGTTCTGTCGGTGCCTGTCGGCAAGTGGCTCAAGGATAAACTCAGAATTAAGGACGGCGCGTGGGAGATAATGAGCGGCGCGGCGCTGATAGCGTGCATGCTAATAGCGGTGTCGAACACCGCCGCCGGCGGATATAACCCCTTCATCTACTACAACTTTTAGGAGGACGGAGCGATGAAAAGCAAGGTAAACAAAATCCTGGCGCTCCTGTTCTGCGCGGGGGTTATGCTGGTGTGCGTTATGACGCTGATCACATCGGGGCGCAATTTCGCCTACGGCTTCTTCAAAAGCTACACCGACCAGCTTGATGAAAACTCCGACGTGTTCGACAACATAAGCGCGCGCATATACAAGCTCAACTACAACGCCGAGTACAGGCTTTGGGGCAGGGATGAATTGCGCCATCTGTCCGCCTTGAGCCAGATGCTGCCGGGCAGGGAACTGGTGAACGTGGCGGATTACGACATGGTGAAGCTCACAAACGGCAGCTATTACAACGTTTCAAACGGCGCCTACGACGGCGTGCTGCCGGGCGAATACATAGTCTTTGCCGGTGACATAAAAGAAAAATACGGCGCTGAGACCATGCTGGTCTACTGCCATTGCGGCCTGTACGAGGACGGCCTCATGCCCGGCGACAGCGACACATACGACAACAACAACGAATATGCCGACATGATAATAGCCGACTTTGAAAAAGCGGGCATACCCGTCACGGACAGCCGCGAAAGCTATCGTTCAAGCGGACTTACCATTCAGCAGGCCATAAACAAAAGCGACGTGCACTGGACGCACCTGATGGCGCTATACACCGCCTTCGACGCGGCTAAGACGCTCAGGGACGCGGGCTTTGACGTGGATCCCGAAACGCTCGACCCCGCAAATTTCGACTATGACCTTTATCCCAAGCTGCTCAGCGGCGAGTTCGCAAGGCGCGTGGGGGAAAGGTACGTGGAGTGCGACGACGTGTACGTGCTCTATCCTAAATACGAAACGCACTTCATGTACGAGGAACTGGGCGCTCCCGAAAGCCAAAAGACGGGCAGCT
>JAFPYA010000124.1 GCA_017412445.1 Clostridia bacterium | reverse complement strand
GCCCTGAGCTGGATTATATCATCGAAGGTATCAAGGATGCCGCTGATCACACGTACCAGACCGCCAAGGGCTTAGGCAGCATGCTGATTAAAAAGGCAAATAAGGTCTTTGAAACAGCGAGCGAGCTGGCAAAAGGCTCCACAAGCGAAAAGACAGATGACGATAGTGCAAACGAAGTAGGCGATGAAGCGCAGGCGCAAGATAATAAGCCAAGCGAGGACGACAGCTTTACGCTGAGCCTCGAAGCGCTGATACAGCTCGCGCCCTTCATGAGCCGTGAAAAGGTGAGCAAAATCCTTCTGGATTATGACACCGAAGTACCGCCTTCTACGCTTATAAAGCTTGCCCCGTTCATTACCCCGGAAGCACTCAATAAAATGCTTTCCGCAATAAACCGTGACAATATGACCGCCGATGTGATAATTGCCTTCGCGCCGTTTCTCAGGCAGGATATTCTGTTTAAGCTAATGCTTACCAACCTCGACAAGCTCGACCTTGCGGCGATAAAGAAGCTGGCTCCCTACCTCAAAAAGGGCATGGTTGATGTGCTCGTAGACACCATCTGCGGCGTGCAGAAGACAGTAAACCTGAATACCCTGAGCGATATAGCGGACAAAACCGTCAAGGGCGTAGGGAGCCTGTTCGGTAAGATCATGGACGCGATAGGCGCAAAACCTGTTTCATCAGAGCCAAGCGAGGAAGAAGCTGAGCCTGAAGATGACGGCACCGAAGGATCCGAAGCTCAAGACGTCGAAGAAGCTGATTATACTGCGGACGCACATGAAGATGTCGAGGAAGAAACGGAAGCTTCAGATGCTGAACAGTCGCAGCCAGGAAGCGCTTGTGATGCAGCAGAAGCCCCCGCGCAGAATGACACGTCGGATCAATCTCACGCTGATGAGACTGCCGAAAAGGACAAGCTTGCCCGCGCGGCACTTGAAAACAAAAGCTGGATTTGGCTCAGACAGAATCTAAACCATATAAGCGACGATAAGCTACTGACCGAAATCGCTTTGACCGCCGCAAATGAGCTTACAAGCGAAGACGCAAGGGATATGCTGCTCAACGCCGTTCCTTACATGAGCGTCGGCGCATTTGAAGGCCTCGTCAACGGCTTATGTGAGCGCGGACTTTGGGACAGGACAAACGATCTCTCCCCTTTCGCAGACGCGGCCAACGCAGGAGAGATTCTTACCCGCGCTGCATCAGGCGGAAAAGACGCACTGGATACAGTCCGGCTCTATGCTGCCAAAGCACCCCGTGATGTTTGGGAAAGTGAGATGAAGAACGCCGTTTCAACCTCCAACTGGGAACTGGTAAACGCGCTTACTGAAATGCCCCGTTCCGACAAATAATAATTCATAAGCACAAAGCCCACTGTTTTTGAAGCAGCGGGCTTTGTTTCCCCTTTCAAACTTTATACCTTTATGTTGTGCCATTTGCCGCTGTTGAAGCGCTTCATCGACAACGACATTCTTATAGCCATATCTATAAGCGAAGCGCTCCAGGCGCCCAAAAGCGCCCATTGAGGCGTTTCATACATAAGCCAATAAGCAAATGTATCCACCGCGGTCGTTATGCTTAAATCAACGTGGATAGGCGTAAAGTAGGTTGTGATTATTCTTATGGCCGTGAAGGCAATGGTCGGGCGCAGTATTGCAACGCACAAAAGCATTACCCTCGCCACGTATTTTGTGTCGCCTGCGCCTCTGAGAGCGCCCGAGGTTATTACCGAAAGCATCTGAAGTGGCTGGAACAGCGCAACAATAAGCATTACCCTCGTAGACAGGCGCGTTACCGTTGGATCCGAAGTGAACAGCCCCACAAGCGGATAGCGGATCAAGGCAATCATTGAAGCGAGCAGTATTCCGCCTACAAGCGCAATTCTTTGGGCAATTTTGCCGTATATGTGGCTGAGATCAGGCCTTTCCCTGCCCAGCATCTGACCTACCAAGGAAGTGCTTGCAACGCCTATGCCGTCTGCAAACGTGAACGAAAGGTTCAAAAACTGCATACACACGGTGTGAGATGCATAGGCCTGAGTGCCGAGATCGGCTACGAGCCTTGCGTATATGAAGAAACCAAAGCGTAGCGCCAGCTGCTCAATCATGGCGCTTACAGCGATTTTGCGCACGGCGCTTGCGGCTTCCCTGTCGAAATATCCACCTTCAGAAACCGATATATACAGAAAATCCCTTTGCCCTTTTCTTTGAACCAATGAAAGGAATGCAAGCAGAGAACCAACGCACATGCCAATGGCTGTAGCCAAAGCTGCGCCCTTTACTTCAAGCCTCGGGAAAGGGCCTATTCCGTTTATAAGCAGATAGTTAAGTATTACGTTTACAGTGTTTGACGTGATGTTCACGTACATCGTGATTCGCGTATTGCCTATTCCCCTTTGCGCTGCACAGATTGCCATCGACAGTACATTCAGGGGCATGGCGATTGAAACTATCTTGAAATACGCTTCGGCATCGTCTATGGTGTCGGCCTGAGCTCCGGCAAGTCGCATGAGCGGGCGCGCGAAAATCAGGGCAAAAGCTAACATAATCAAGCTTAGGAACAGCGCATTGAGCAGCGAGGTTCTCAGCGCCGTATTGGCGTCCTTCTGCCTGCCCTGTCCCTTTCTGCGGGCGATAACTGCGGTGATGCCGGTGTTCAGCGCAAAAAACATGCAAAGCATCAGCATGCGCGGCTGACCCACAAGCCCGACCGAGGCTATGGCGCGCGTGCCTATCGTGCCAACCATCATCGTATCGATCGAGCCCATGAGGGAAATGAATACCATCTCACATACGCTCGGCAGCGCAATTCGTATAAGATCCTTATACGCTTCGCCGCTTGACGGTATTTCGCCCTTCGCACCGCTTGCAGGCAAGAGACTTTTTACCGAAAAGAACCTTTGAACAGGATTCACGCGTCCGCCTCCATCATAACAGATCGTAAAGCAGCTTGCAAGCTGTTTCCAATGCCGCGGCATCCTTAAGCGAGCCTCTTGCAAATTCTGCGCTGCCGCCTCCCCTGCCACCGCTTTCATTAAGGAGCTTGCGCATGTCGCAGGGAACGTCCTGTGAGCAGGCAAAGAGTGCAAGCATGTTGTTTTCGGTCTTACACGCCAGCAGCGCAACGTGCTTTGAATTTGCCGTCACCTCGGACGCGGCGCTTTTCAGTCCGTCAGCTGTAAGGTTTTCAAATATGTGATTGACCACCTTGTAGCCATTTATTTCGGCTGCGCGCAATATCTTTTCTCTTATTGTGTCCAGCGCATGCTTTTCGATTTCACGGTTCAGCTTATAACACGCATCCTTGTATTTTTCCAGCATTTCCGATGCGGCTTCCGGGAGCTTGCTTATATCGGCGTTCAGCAGCTTCGTGAGTTCTTTGACTGTATCAAGGTGAAGCCTGTAGTTTTTAAACGCCCTGTCACCGCACAAAAACGTAAGCCTCAGCTTGCCCTTGCTGGGGCGTGCATCTGTAATTTTTACAAGGCCAACCTGCCCTGTAGTGGACGTATGCGTTCCGCCGCACGCGCAGTATTCCTCGTCACCAATCTGCACAACGCGCACATGCTCCGAGACAGTAGGCGCTTTTCTCAGCGGCAAAGTCTTAAGTTCTTCTTCGCTTGGAAAATAACAGCGAATCGGCTCATCCGCCTGTATGCGCCGGTTCACCTCATCCTCGAGATGATTAAGCTCCTCATCGCTCAGTCTCATGCGTCCGCCCGGAAGCTCAACGTCAATTGAAGAATCGAAGTGACCCAGGTGCAGACCTATCGTGCGTCCGTTAAGCTGCCTGAACACGCAACCCGCAAGCATGTGCTCGCCCGTGTGCTGCTGCATATGGTCGAAGCGCCGCTCCCAGTCGATCTGGCACTCGACAGTGGCCCCTTGATCAAGCCGTCCGTTTACTACATGCGCAACGTCCCCGTTTGGGTCGACGTACACGTCCGTTACCTGTAAGCCCGCTATCGTGCCCGTGTCGAAGGGCTGGCCGCCGCTCGTAGGATAAAACGCGCTTTTGTCAAGATAGACTATACTTTCGCTTTCATTCCTGCTTTCCGTCAAAGTGACTTTAGCAGTAAATCTTTTGAGATATGAATTGTCGTAATAAAGACGCTCAGTCATGACTGTACTCCGTTATATGAATAATTATGTGTATAATAACTCTTAATAATGTTAATATCAAGCTTTGTAGAATTTTCTTAACCTATAGATTGCGAAATGCGGCTTTACATCATGCCGTGGTTTGATTATAATAATTATGTTATACTGGCAAATTTTTGAATGAAAAAGCTTCCTTGCCGGAAGCGGAGGATATACATGCAGAAGCAGAAGCCCAAATACAAGGCGGGACCCATTTATACAAACCCGCTGTTTGCGCTGGGCGTGGTAGCTGTCGCGGTGGTTATAATTATTATAATTGCTTCATCCAACAGCGGTTTGTCCGGCCCGGACTCGGATTACTACGCTCAGGGCATATATATAAACAACGTCGATATGTCCAGTTATACCCGCAGCGTTGGCGAAGCCCAGCTCAGGCAATGGTCAAGCTCAATACTGAACAACCACTATACCTTTACATTCACCGATCCCGATACGAAGCAGGTGTACTCCTGGGAGTTTACCCCATCCATGGTCGACGCATATATGAATGTTGAGGACGTTCTTTCAAAGGCGTGGACGCTCGGACATAGCGGCAGCAGAAGCGATCAGGCAAAGATGCAGCAGGATCTGAGGAATCATCCGCAATATTTTACGGTTTCGCTCACATATGACGAAACAAAGCTGAACGACTATATCGAGCGCATTTACAACGACGAACGCATATACATACAGCCCGTCGACGCCGCCATAATGCTCACCGCCACGAAACCAGAAATCTACGCTCCGTCCCAGGACGGCAGAGAGCTGAATAAGGACGAATTCAGGAAAACGCTCCTTGGCCTCATGAATATCGGCAGCAACACCACCGTTTACGAGCTGCCTGTCGAAATCACCATACCTTCCGTTTCCTCCGATGCCGCCGAAAACGGTCTTCAGTTAATTGCCGAATATTCCACCGATTTAAGCGAGTCCTCATCGGACAGATGTTCGAATGTACGGCTGGCGCTTAGCAACTTTAACGCCTTCGAGGTAAAGCCCGGAGAAACCGTGTCGTTTAACGAAATCGTTGGCGAACGTTCGATTCTTCGCGGCTACAAAGAGGCCACAGTATATTACGGCGACACGGTTACAAACGGTGTGGGCGGCGGCGTATGTCAGGCATCGAGCACATTGTACGGCGCGCTCATGTACGCCGGCATGGATGTCGTCGAAAGGGATCACCACAGCCTTATAGTCTCCTATTGTCAGGCCAGCATGGATGCCGCCGTCAGTGAAACTCAGGACTTTGTATTTGTGAACAATACCGATTATACGATTTACATTTATACCAACGTCATTAACAAGGGCAGCGCCACTGTTTACATCTACGGCAACCGTCCCGAGTACAAAATCGAGCTGGTCTCAACGATTGTTCAAAACAACATCAAAAACCCGGCGGTCGATATTCGCGTCGACAAGACCGGTGAGATAGCCTACTACGCCACTGACCGGATACTTTATAAAGAAGGTAAGCTCGGCAGGAGGAGCAAGCTTGAAAGGCTCTATTACGACTGGGAAACCGGTGCTCTTGCAGAAATAGAGCTTATCAGCGAAGACTATTATTCAGGCGAAAGAGATATATATTATACCGGCATACACTGACACTACCAGGCAAGACAATATAATTGAGAAAGGATTGTTCCCATGAGCAAAGTAATCGTCACCTGTGATTCCACCTGCGATCTCTCCAAGGAGTGCATAGAAAGATTTGGCATAGTAGTAATCCCTCTGTATGTACGTTTGGGAAACGACGAGTACAGAGACGGCGTCGATATAAACAACGACATGCTGTTTGATTACGTAAAGCGCACAGGCCAATTGCCCAAGACAGCGGCTTGCACGGTCGACGATTATTTAGAGTTCTGGAAGCCCTATGTGGAAAACGGTTACGAAGTCGTACATATAAACATTTCCAGCGAGTTCTCGGTTTGCTATCAGAACGCTACTGCGGCGGCTGAACAGCTCGGTCATTGCTACACGATAGATTCGCGCAATCTGTCCAGCGGCAGCGGCCTGTTGGCGCTTGATGCGGCAGAGCTTGCCAATGAAGGCAAGAGCGGCGCAGAAATAAAACAGATTCTCGACGTAAAGAAAAACAGGCTGAACGTCAGCTTTGTGCTTGACACTATGGAATACCTTGCCAAAGGCGGACGCTGCTCTTCCATGACCGCGCTGGCCGCAGGCCTTCTCAGGCTCAGGCTCAACATAGACGTCAAGGACGGCAGGATGGTCGTTGGCAAAAAGTATCGCGGCAAAATGGACTCGGTGCTTGTGCAATATGTGCACGACCGTCT
>JAFPYA010000123.1 GCA_017412445.1 Clostridia bacterium | reverse complement strand
TGCTGTTCGGCATGCTGTCGACCACAGGGGAGAACGACTATTTCTTCGCGTACTTTTTGCTCTTTGCGCTCACGGACGCGGGCATTATACTTGACATAAGGTATCTGAGCGGCCTGAAGAAGGCGCTGGACGACGTGTACAGCGAGCTTGCGTTTACGCCAGTAGAGCGGCCGACGTTCGGCAAGCTCAGGCGCAGCGCGCTGATGCTGGGCGCATGGATGCTGGCGGTTTACTTTTTGTTCGACCTGCTCTTCATATTCAATTCGGATCCTCTGTTCGATTCGTTCTTCCTGCTCAACCCCGTCTTCTGGTTCGGGCACGATTACCTCTACCCGGCGATCGCGCTGTGCTTTCTCGCAGCATATGCCGCAGGCGTTTTTTCGCGGCACATAGCCGAAAAGCAGTCCTGCAAGCAGAAGGGCGAAGCCTACCTGCCCTCATTTAAGCCGTTTTTCGCCATGCTGGGCATGTTCGCGCTGGGATATCTGTTTGTGTGCGAGATTGAGGAAATGATATGGTATTTTTTCCGCGTCGCCTCCGGGAACAGCTATTACTCGGGCGGCTGGATCGGCAATTACATGATCGATCTGATATATAACGTGTCCGTCTGCCTGTTCTACGCCGCCGCGATGCTTTTGTTTATATTCGCTCTCAGGGCGCGCAAGGGCTATTTTCTTTTCATCTCGGGCGGCATCGTGTTTTCGGTCGTGTGGATATTGTCGATCGTATCGATACTCTTATCGTCTGTTTTCACGTTTTCGGGCGGGGATTTTTGGAACGTACAGCACGCTCTGTATCTGAGCTGGTGCGTGTTTATGACCATCACCGGCTTCATCGCACGCGACAGGGATGCGAAAAACGCGCCTGTGCCGAAATGGATGCGGGCGCTTCTGCTCGCGCTCGCAATATCCGCTGTGTTTGCGTCGCTGATGGCAAACATCATGCTGAACGACTCGTTTGGCATGCGCGGCGTGATCGGATTCGCCGCCCTGAGCATAGGCCTCGCCGCGGCATCTGTTGAAGCGGGAAAAGGGGAAAAGAATGTGAAAAGCGCGACGATAGAGGCGGCGCAAAAGGATGCCGAGGAGTACGAGGGGGCGTGAGTGGCGTTTTCTTGGGGAATGAGGATGGTGCGGGGAAGCCAGGCTTTGGCTGACATCTACCTCGTGGGGAGAGTGCCACCTCATCAGTCAGCCTGCGGCTGACAGCTTCCCCTCAGAGGGGAAGCCTTTTGGTAGCCGAAGCTTCAGTAAAACCGCAAGCTTGTTCCTCTCCCGTCAAAATATGACGTCTGACCAATCTCATCTCTCCTCAAATCCCAAAAATACCGAATGAAATGGATATCAGATCCATTTCATTCGTAAAGCTGCCTGCAGCTTTTAAATGATTTCCACGAACACGGGCTTTTCGTTTTTCACGGTGGCGGCCTTCACTACGGCGCGAATCGACTTGGCGATGCGGCCCTGCTTGCCTATGACCTTGCCCATGTCGTCGGGGTCCACGCGCAGCTCTATCACTACGGACTGAGCGTTTTCAACCTGACGCACGTCAACGGCGTCGGGCTTGTCCACGAGCGAACGCGCGACAAACCTGACCAGCTCGGTAATGTTCATCGGGGCGACCTTCTTCCGCTTACATCAGGCCGCTCTTCTTGAGAAGTCCGCGCACGGTATCGGTGGGCTGGGCGCCGGTGGAAAGCCACTTCTTGGCCTTCTCCTCGTCGAACTTGATCACAGCGGGGTCAGTGATGGGGTTGTAATAGCCGATTTCCTCTATGAAACGGCCGTCGCGGGAAGTGCGGCTGTCGGATACGACTACGCGATAGAAGGGCTCCTTCTTCATGCCCATTCTCTTAAGACGGATCTTTACCATGGGATTTCCTCCTGATTTTTTGTGTATGAAAACCGGTTTGCCGGATTTTCTCTTATTTCATGCCCTTCATCATGTTCCTCAGGCCTCTGCCCTTGGAGCTCATGACCTGCTTCATCATGTTGCGGGTCTGGTCGTACTGCTTGATGAGCAGGTTGACCTCCTGCACGGTGGTGCCGCTGCCCGCGGCTATGCGGCGGCGGCGCGAGGCGTTGAGTATGTCGGGATTGCGGCGCTCGGCGCGGGTCATGGAGAGGATTATCGCCTCGTTTTTGGCCTGCTCCCTGGCCACCTTGTCCTCGTCGATATCGACGTTGTTCAGCTTGCTGCCCAGGCCCGGCACCATCTTGAGTATGTCCCTTATCGAGCCCATCTTTTTGATTTGCTTGAGCTGGGTGAGGTAGTCCTCAAGTGTGAAGCGCTGGGTGCGCAGGTTCTTTTCGAGCTGCTCGGCGGCCTTCTCGTCCACTATGTCCTGCGCCTTTTCGATCAGGCTCAGCACGTCGCCCATGCCCAGTATGCGGCCGGCCATGCGGTCGGGATGGAAGGGCTCTATATCGGTGAGCTTTTCGCCCACGCCCGCGAACTTTATGGGCTTGCCGGTCACGGCCTTGACGGAGATGGCCGCGCCGCCGCGGGTGTCGCCGTCGAGCTTGGTGAGGATTACGCCGTCGACTTCGAGCTCCTTGTTGAAGGTGTCGGCCACGGTCACGGCGTCCTGACCGGTCATGGCGTCTACCACCAGCAGTATTTCGGTGGGCTTTACGGCGGCCTTTATGTCCTTAAGCTCCTGCATGAGCTTTTCGTCTATGTGCAGGCGGCCGGCGGTGTCTATGATTACGGTGTCCTTGCCGTAATAGCGGGCGTGCTCCACGGCCTCTTTTGCAATTTCGACCGGGTTGCCCTGACCCTTTTCAAACACCTCTACGCCGGCCTGCTGGCCAACAATCTGCAGCTGCCGTATGGCGGCGGGGCGGTACACGTCGCAGGCGACGAGCAGCGGACGCTTGCCGTCCTTAACCAGCATCTTGCCTATCTTTGCGCACATGGTGGTCTTGCCCGCGCCCTGCAGGCCGCACATCATGTATATGGTGGGCACGCTGGAGGAGCGGCTGAGCTTCACGTTCTGCCCGCCCATCAGCGCGGTCAGCTCTTCGTTTACTATTTTAATGACCTGCTGCGCGGGGGTGAGGCTTTGAAGTATCTCGCTGCCCACGGCGCGCTCGCTGACCTTTTTTACAAAATCCTTTACTATGGCGTAGTTTACGTCGGCCTCAAGCAGCGCCATGCGCACCTCGCGCATTGCCTCCTTGACGTCGCTTTCGGAGAGCTTGCCGCGGCCGGTAAGCTTTTTGAACGCGCCCTGTATTTTTTCGGATAGACTTTCAAACGCCACGGTGTTCACCCCGATCCAAATATGTATTTATTCGTTGAAGCTCTTTATGAGCCCCTCGGCCCTGTCAAGCGCCTGCCTTGCCACGGCGAGCTGCGCTTCGCACTCGTCCACGCGCGCCTTCATCTGCTCGAAGCGCTTCATAAGGCCGAGCTTGTCTTCAAACTCGATCAGCTGCTTTTCGCTGCGGGTAAGGCTGTCGTGCACGGCCTGACGGCTCACGCCCGCGCCCTCGGCGATCTCCTGCAGGCTCATGTCCTCCTCGAGGCGCAGCCGCATGAACTCCCTCGCGTGGCCGCTCAAAAGCGCGCCGTAGAAGTCCAGCAAAAGATTGAGCCTGTATCTCTCCTCCAAAACGCCGCCGCCTTTCCCTTAAGCCTGTAAATTGTACCTCAAAGCCGCGTGCCTGTCAAGTTAAATGTTTGACACGAGGCTGCAATGGAATGATACAAAATGCCTTCCCCTTGAGGGGAAGGTGGCCGAGCGTAGCGAGGTCGGATGAGGTGTCGGGCGGCGGCGGTATTGCGGTGAGTAAAAACAATATAGCCGTCAGACGCACACCTCATCAGTCAGCCATACGGCTGACAGCTTCTCGCCTGCGGGCTCGGTCACGGTTCGGCTCTTGATGTCCACTGGACATCAATTCACCCCCGAACCGCGCTTCGCGCCCTCAAGGGGAAGCCTTTAAAACCCCCTAAGGG
>JAFPYA010000122.1 GCA_017412445.1 Clostridia bacterium | reverse complement strand
TCAGCGCCGGGTCAGGTGTTCTCAAGGGAACAGATTCTTTCCCGCGTCTGGGGCTACGACTACTTTGGCGACACCCGCACGGTGGACGCTCACATTAAGCGCATACGCCAGAAGCTGCCCACCGAGGGCGTGCCGTGGGCGCTCAGCACCGTGTACGGCGTGGGCTACAGGTTCGAGGTTCTGTCCTGATGCTTAAAAGTCATCTCATGCGCCGGGTGAGCATGGTGCTTATTACAGCCGTGCTGCTCACGGCGCTGAGCACGTGGCTGGTGTATACCACCATGACCACGAAACAGACCATACAGCTGCGTGCCGCGGAGCTTATTCCGCGCGCGCAGTCTTTTGCGCTTGAGGCCGACAGATATATCAGCGGAAGCCTCACAAAGGAGCAGGTGCTTTCGCGCTTCAACCAGCGGGGCAAGCAGTCCTCGGACGTGCTGCTGCTCGATTATGAGGGCAACGCGATTTTGTGCACAGAAAGCGTGCCTACGCCGGACGTACGGCAGCTCTCGGAGCACATAGAATCCGCTCTTGGCGGAGGTCTGAGCATAACTGCGTACAGAATCAGCGGCAGCTCGAGCTTCATAGTTCTGGTCAGCGCGCCCGTAAGGGACGCTGAGGGCAAGGTTGAGGGCGCGCTGCTTTTGTATTCAAAGGTGAACAACGCGGAGGCGGCGCTGAGCACAATGACTGCGCCTCTGATACTCGCGCTGGGCGCGGTGGTGCTGGTGGTGTTTGCGCTGGCCTCCACGCTCGTGCTTCGCATAGTCAAGCCCTTAAGGCACATGCGCGACGTATCGCAGCGTATGAGTGAGGGTCACTTCGACCTCGCGGCGGACGAGACCGCGATAGGCGAGGTGGGGCAATTGGGCGCGTCCCTAAACCGCCTGTCCCACGCACTCAAGCGCAGCATAAGCGACCTGACATTTGAAAGAAACCGCCTTTTGCAATTGCTCAACAGCATGAGCGAGGGCATCTGCGCGGTGGATGGCGCGGGCAAGATAACCCACATGAACGCCGCGCTGGAAAACCTCTTCCCACCCGGAAATCCGACCGACGACCCCAAGCTCAACGCGATAAACCATCCCAGAATCTGGGAGGCCTTCGACCGTGCGGTGAGCGTGGGCGAGAGCGATGACTTCACATTGATTGAAGGGGACAAAAACATCCGCTGTCTGATTTCCCCCGTGAACGACGGCTCCGGCAGAAGGGCGGGCGCGCTTGGCATGTTCAGGGACGTGTCGAACGACGTGCGTCTCGAGAACACCCGCCGCGAGTACGTGGCCAACGTCTCCCACGAGATGCGAACGCCCCTGACCGCCATGCAGGGACTCGTCGAGCCGCTCAGAGACGGCCTCGTAAAGGACGAGAAGACGAGGCAACGATATTACGACATCATTCTCAGGGAAATCAAACGCTTGAGCCGACTGATCAACGATATAATGGAGCTTTCGAGGCTGCAAAGCGGCACGGAATATATACAGACCGAAATCTTTAAGCCGGGCGAGCTGGTACTGGATCTTTGCGACAGGTATACTTATATCGCCGAGGAGAAGGGACTAAAGCTGATATTCGATGCCGAAATGGCAAAGCTGCCCGAGGTCAATTCAAATCCCGACCGAGTGGAGGAATTGCTCGTTATACTGCTCGACAATGCGATAAAGTACACCGAGAAGGGCTCTGTTACCGTGGGCGCGAAGGTCGAAAGCGATAAAATAATCTTCAGCGTTTCGGACACGGGACGCGGCATATCGAAGCAGGATCAGGAATACATATTCGAGCGCTTTTTCAAGGTGGACAAGGCGCACAGCGGCATGGGCTCGGGACTTGGGCTTTCCATAGCCCGCGAGGTGCTGGCCGCCATGGGCGAAAGCATATGGGTGTGCAGCGAAGAGGGCAAGGGCAGCGAGTTTGCCTTTACCGTAAAGCGCGCGCCCGGAGAGGACAAATAAATGAAATTTCTCTATGAAACCCACCTGCACACCTGTCAGGGCAGCGCCTGCGGCCGCTCGCCGGGCCGCGAGTATCCGCAGCTCTTCAAGGATTTGGGCTACGACGGCATATTCGTGACCGACCACTTTTTTCAGGGCAACTGCGCCGCGCCGCGCTCAGGCGAATGGGTAAACCGCGTGGACGCCTACATGGCGGGCTACCGTGACGCTAAGGAGGCGGGCGAAAGGATAGGCTTCGACGTTTTTTTCGGCATAGAGCAAAACTATCACGGCGACGAATACCTGCTCTACGGCATAGACCGCGAGTTTCTGCTTATGAACCCGGACATAGAGAGCTGGTCACGCCAGACGCTGTTTGACAACGTGCACGCATATGGCGGCTGCGTGGTGCAGGCGCATCCCTTCAGGGAGCGAGGCTACATAACCAAAATGCACTTTCAGTTGGACGGCATTGACGCCGCCGAGGCCGTGAACATAGGCAATCACCCGTGGGAGGACGCAAGCGCGCTTAAGTACATTTCATATCTTGGCCTGCCCCGCACCTGTGGCAGCGACATACATTCTGCTTTGAATGCCGTGCCAGAAAAGCTGGCGGCGGTGGCGCTTGACGAAAAGCTGACCACATCAAAGGACTACGCCGCCTACATCCGCGCAAAAAAGCCCATAAGCCTTCTGTTTCCGCCGGAAAGACTGATATGCGAACGCCCTGGAATGCCATATACGCCCTACGAAATCGGCACCGGCGACAGCCTGACGGAGGCCTTCGACCTTTCATTGTCCATAGGGCTTGAACAGGCGTAAAGCGTGCAAAAAAAAAATCGCCGCCCATGATGCGCGAAGCATAAAACAGACTTTGGTCTGTAAGAATAACCTAAGGAAGGTAACAGCTATGGAACAGCGCAAAAACAACGCACTGAGAAAAATAAAAATCACGCCCGACTTTACCGAGATGGCCGCGGGCAGCGTGCTTATCGAATGCGGGCGCACCCGCGTGTTGTGCACGGCCAGCGTGGTCGAGGGCGTGCCGCCGTTTAAGAAGGGCACGGGCTCAGGCTGGCTCACCGCCGAATACGCGATGCTACCTGGCTCGACCAACCGCCGCAAGGAGCGCGACGGCATAAAGAAAGACGGGCGCAGCGTGGAAATTCAACGCCTCGTGGGCAGGTCCATACGCGCTGCGGTGGATCTTACGCGCCTTGGCGAAAGGACGATATATCTGGACTGCGACGTATTGCAGGCGGACGGCGGCACGCGCACCGCGTCCATCACCGGCGCGTTCGTCGCCTTGACCATAGCCGTAGACAAGCTTATCAAACAGGGTCTGATCGTTGACAGCCCGATAATCCGTCAGGTGGCCGCGGTGAGCGTGGGCATCGTGGACGACGTGCCTACCCTCGACCTTGAGTACGCGCAGGATTCGCGCGCTCAGGTGGACATGAACGTGATTATGGCAAAAGACGAAAAGGGCAATCTGGACTTCGTAGAGGTGCAGGGCACGGGCGAAGGCAGGTCCTTCAGCCGAAAGGAATTGGACAAGCTTTTGAACCTCGCCGAAAGCGGAATAAAGCAGCTGATGAAAAAGCAGCACGGCGCGCTCGGCGACAGGGCGGAGGTAATATTCAAAAAGCCGCGTCTGGCTGTAGCCACACACAATTTCGGCAAGCTCAAGGAGATACGCGCGCTGCTTGGCGACAGGTACGACATAATCTCCGCCGATCAGGCGGGCATGACCGAGGACGTGGACGAGACCGGCGAAACCTTTGCCGACAACGCGCGCATAAAGGCCGAGGCGCTCATGCGCTTTGCCGCCTGCGCGACCCTCGCGGACGATTCGGGGCTGATGGTGGACGCGCTCGGCGGGCGCCCGGGCGTGCATTCCGCGAGGTATGCGGGCGTGCACGGCGACGACGAGGCGAACAACGACAAGCTCCTCAAGGAGCTGGAAAACGTGCCCGCGCCGCGCACGGCTAGGTTTGTAAGCGCGCTGTGCCTGTGCCGCCCGGGCAGGGAGCCGCTCACGGTAGAGGCTGCCTGCGAGGGAGAAATTGCCTTTGAGCGCATAGGCACGGGCGGCTTCGGTTACGATCCGCTGTTCAAATGCTACGAGCTTGACGGACGCACCTTTGGCGAGGCGCCCGACCATGACAAGCAGCAGGTCTCCCACAGGGCAAAGGCCATCGCGCTGCTCAGGGAAGCGCTGGAGCGGGGAGAGTGACATGGTAAAGCTCGGAATAATCGCCGACAGCCACAGAAGCATGAGGAACATACGCGAGGCGCTTGGCAAAATGGCGGACTGCGCGCTGATACTGCATCTGGGTGACCACGATACCGACATGGACGACTTCAGGCTGCCTGAGAACAGGCTTTTAAGTGTGCCCGGCAACTGCGACCCGTTGTCCTTCGCGCCCCATAACCGCATATTTGAAAAAGAGGGTGTGCGCGTTTTCATGACTCACGGCGACGCCTACGGCGTGAAATACACGCTTACGCGGCTGAGCTTCAAGGCGCGCGAGGCGGGCGCGAAGCTTGCCCTCTACGGACACAGCCACGTGCAGGCGCTGGATGAGGACGGCGGCATAGTGTTTCTGAATCCCGGGGCCCTCAAAAACGGCGACTACGCTGTAGTCACGTTGGACGAAGGCAAAATAACTTGCGAACTGAAAAACCTTGCGGAGGCTTGATTATGGGACTTAAGGATTTGTGCGCGGGCAGCATGCTCATAGGCGCGGCAGTCACGCCCGGCCTGCTCCAAAATGAAAGATACGCCGAAATAGTCAAAAACGAGTTTTCCTCCATCACGTGCGAAAACGTGATGAAGCCCGAAAGCATAATGGATTTTGACGCCACCGTGAAGAGCGGACAGACCGACAGGGTGATGTTCGACTTTTCCGAAGCGGACAAGGTGCTCTCGTTTGCCCGCGACAACGGCATAAAGGTGCGCGCGCACACGCTTATATGGCACAATCAGACGCCGCGCTGGTTCTTCACAGAGGACTGGTCGAAGGCAGAGGACGCGCCCTTCGTAAGCCGCGAAAAGCTGCTCAAGCGCATGGAAAACTTCATCAAGGATGAAATGAACTACTTTAACGGCGCGTATCCGGGTCTCATCTATTGCTGGGACGTACTCAATGAATTCATAGAGCCGGACAACAACCATCCGCACGGCTGCCGCGTGCGCAAAAACAACTGGTTCAGCATACTTGGCGAGGATGAACCGAGATACGCCTTCACGTTCGCCCGCAGGTACGCCGCGCCGGGTCAGAAGCTGTTTTACAACGATTACAACGAGTACGAACAGCCAAAGCGCGACTTTATCCTCTCCACGCTGCGCCCGCTCTTAAAGGACGGCCTCGTGGACGGCATGGGGCTTCAGAGCCATCTTTTGCCGGATTATCCGGGCATGGACGAATACAGGCGCGCCATAAGCGATTATGCCGCCGAGGGTCTGAGTCTTCAGATAACGGAGCTGGACATAAAGAGCCTGAGCGAAAGCGAGGCGGACGACGAATTGCTGGCCAGGCGCTACCGTGAGGTGTTTGAGGCGGCAATAGGCGGCGGCGTTGAGAGCCTGACGCTCTGGGGCGTTACCGACGCGCAGAGCTGGCTCAGCAAGCCCGACCGCCCCGCGTACCCGCTGCTTTTTGACCGTGCGGGCAAGGAGAAAAAGGCGTATTACGCGGTGAGAGAGATTCTTTCAAAATGATAAAAGCGGTGCTGTTTGACTGCGGAGGCGTGCTGACGTATCCGAAGGGCGGCTACTGGCCGCGCAGCGTCGACCGCGATCAGATACTCGGAAGGGAACTGCACATCGACCTGAACAAGGCCGCCCTGGCCATGCAAAAGCACGGTGGCATACTGGACGAGGGACAGCTGATTACGGGTCTCGGCCACGAGCTTGAGCTGAGAATGCGCTTTCTTAAAAAGATGAACGGGGAGCTGGATGCGGGTTTAAACGACAGCGAAATAGAGCAGTTAGCCGCTTCGCTCACCTACAACGACGCGAGGTACGCGCTCTACGACGACACAAAGCCCATGCTCGACAAATTCGCCGACAGGTATAAAATCGGCTTTCTTTCAAACGCAATGCCGTCGATGGTAAGGGCGCTCACAAATCTTGGCATTACTGACAGGCTCAGCTGTTTTACGGTCAGCTGCCTCGAAAACTGCCAAAAGCCCGAGGAGCGCATATACCGCCTGGCGCTCAGGGAGCTTGGGCTTGAGCCGGGAGACTGCGTATTCGTGGAGGATTTAAGGGAAAACCTGCTCGCAGCAAGGCGCATAGGCATCCACGCCATACGCATGGCGCGCCCGTTCTATTACGCAGGGAGCGTGCCGGATTTCGACTGGGACGGCATGACCGCGCACGATCTTACCGAAGCCTACGAGCTTGCGGGCACACTTTGATGCGCAGGATTGAAAGAAAACGCCCCGACCCTGCGGGCAAAACGCTGGCCTTCACCGGCCACAGGCCGAACAAATATCCATGCCTCGGCGAGACAGCTTCCGCGGGCTACAGGCGCATAAGGGCGCGGCTCGAGCTTTTGACGAGGCAGGCGATAGAGGATGGCTTTACCCACTTCGTCTGCGGCGGCGCGCTGGGCGTAGACACCATGGCTGCGCTGCTCGTGCTTGACCTGAGGCGCGAAAACCCGCGCCTTACCCTCGAAATCGTGGTGCCCTGCGAGGAACAGCCAAAGCTCTGGCCTGAAAGCAACCGCAAGCTTTACGGGCAGATACTCGCAAGTGCCGACGTGGTCACGTGGATAAGCACAGAGTATACGCCGTTTTGCATGCGCGAGCGCAACTGCTACATGGTGGACGTAAGCTCGCGCCTGATAGCCGTGCACGACGGCAGCCGGGGCGGCACGTTTATGACGCTCGAGCTCGCACTCGAGAAGGGCATGGATATAATCACACTGAACCCAAAGGCCCTGCTGTTAACCGAGGCAGGAGGCATGAATGAACGAAAAAACCATCATTGACGGTTTTTTCGTTTATTGTCGAAAAGGTGTTCGGTCGAAAAAGCGCGGAATTTACGGGCACTTTGCCTGAAGCAATAGAAGCGCTTTACAAAATTCGGAGAAATTTTTGAAAAGCTATTCCATTAATGAACAAATTATGATACAATTAAAATTAATGAGGGGCAGAATAGCTTATTTGTTATTTGCCCGTTAAACGGTGATGAAAGGGCGACACGGTGGCGGGACAGAGATCCTTGGGACGCTACAGGCTGATAGACCTTGGCATATGGCTGGTTATACTCGCCGTGTTTGAAGCGGTGGCGGTAAACGCCGCAGTCAGGTTCACAGGCCAGCCTTACTGGGTGAGCGTGGTACCGGCGCTGTGTGCCATAGTTATGATGCGCTGGGGCGCTTGGGCGGGCATACATGCCCTTGTCGGAGGGCTCGTCACCAGCCTTGCCGCAGGCGCGGGCACAAGGATGTGCCTGATATACGGCGCGGGCAATCTTATGGGGCTTGCGGCGCTTTTGCTCATAAAACTGTTCGGCAAGGAAAAGCTCAGGGGCGACGCGCTGAAAAGTCTTTTGTTCGCATTTACGGTGTTCGTGCTTATGCAGTCGGGCAAGGCGCTTATGTCGCTGGCGCTTGGCGAAGCGCCAAAGCAGACGATAGGCCTGTTTGCGCCCGAGGTGGTTTCACTTTTGTTTACGCTTATACTCATCTGGATAGTGCGACGGCTCGACGGCGTGTTCGAGGATCAGAAAAAATACGTTGCAAGGGTTCAAAAAGAGCAGGAAAAAGAAAGAGGAGATAGCCTATGAAACCAATCGAAGCGGCGGATTATCTTGTTCTTGACAAGGCGACAGGCTGCTACAGGGAAGACCCGGAGCAGCAGGTACGCGACGATGTGGAGAAGCACTACTGGAAAAATGTGGTGTTTGCCATAATCAAGGACTGGCGGCTGTATCTCATGCTCATACCCATGCTGCTGGTGTTCCTGTTCTGGCGCTACCTGCCCATGTACGAATTGCTGGGCTCCTTCAAGGTGGACGATGCGGTTAAGCCGGTCAGCCAGCAGTGGTTCAAGGGCTTTTCAAACTTCAAGGGACTGCTCGTGGGCACGGGCACGTACGGCGAGCTCTCGATGAACTTCTGGCGCGCGCTCAGAAACACGTTCCTGCTCAGCTTCTACGGCCTGCTGTTCGGCTTCCCGATGCCGATAATTCTTGCGCTGTTCTTCAATGAGGTTCGTTCAAACGGCGTAAGAAGCGTGCTTCAGGTGTTCACCTATCTGCCCAAATTCATGTCCACGGTCATAATGACGAGCCTTGTGGTTATGCTTATAAAGCAGGGCTCTAGCGCCAGCAACACGCCTCCCGGCATAGTGGCGCAGGCGCTAAGCTCCATAGGCTTAATCCCAGCCTCCGTGGCGCAAAACGGCATACTCAACAATCCCACGTATTTCCGCGCTATATATCAGATAAGCGGCATATGGGAAACCGCGGGCTACGACAGCATAGTGTTCTTCGCAGCCATAATTGCCATATCGCCCACCTCCTACGAGGCGGCGCAGATAGACGGCGCCAACAAATGGGCGCAGATGCGCTACGTGGTTCTGCCCAGCATTCTTTCTACCATAGTAATTATGCTCATCACCCGCATAGGCAACATGCTGTCTATAGGCTATGAAAAGGTGCTGCTTCTGTCCGAGGGCAGGATAGACACCTACCAGACCGCCGAGGTCATCTCCACGTTCGCCTGGCGCATAAAGAACAACCAGAGCGGCCTTGCCTCCGCGGCTGAAATGATGAACAACGTGGTGGGCATGCTTCTGGTCATAGGTGCCAACACGATTGCCCGCAAAGCGGCCAACGTATCGCTGTATTAAAGGAGGTTTTGCTTAATGAGAAGACGGCTTGAGATCTCCGAACTGATATTCAAGATAATCAGCTATACGCTGCTTACCGTGTTCGGCCTGCTCTGTCTGTACCCCTTCCTGTACGCCATAAGCGCGTCCATCAGCGGCAGACACGCTGTGGAATACAGCGAAATAATCCTTTTACCCAAGCAATTGCAGTTTGAGGCGTTCGGCTACATGTTCAGGTCGAACGAATTCTGGAACGCCTATTCGAACACGCTCTTCCTCACCATCTACGGCACGGTCTGGTCGCTGTTTGTGGCGATTCTGGGCGGCTACGCCTTAAGCAAAAAGCGCCTGCTGTTCAGAAAGGTGTTCAACTTCTTCCTCGTATTCACCATGTGGTTTTCCGCAGGCATCGTGCCCCAGTACTTGAACTACATCGCCACTAAAGGCGTGTTCACCAGCATGGGCATCAACGACGACAAATGGCTGGTGGTCATAGCGATGGGCATGGCGGCCATGAACATAATCCTTTTGAGAAACGCCTTTGAAAACGTGCCCGGCGAAATTGAGGAGGCCGCGATCGTCGACGGCGCAAGCGAAATGCAGGTGCTGACGAAGGTGTTTATCCCCATGTCGAAGTCCACAATCGCCACGGTCGCGCTGTTCTTCGCCATATCCCGCTGGAACGGCTACTTCTGGGCGCGGCAGATGATTTCAAATTCCGCTGAGCAGCCCCTGCAGGTGTTTATAAGGGACAAGCTCGAGTTTTATACCGACGGCGAAAATCTGGCCACCTGGACAGAGAATTACGCGGCGGACAGCCTCATATACGCGCTGATAGTCTGCTCGATAGTGCCCATACTCGTCATATATCCCTTCATTCAAAAGTACTTCGCCAAAGGCACAAATGCCGGCGGTGTGAAGGAATAAAACCAAATTCAATTTAGGAGGACAAAGAGACATGAAAAAGCTTCTGTCACTGGCGCTCGCGCTTGCGCTGCTTATCAGCGTGTTTGCGTTCGGCGCCACAGCGGAAACCGAAGCCAAGTATGCCGAGGGTACCGTGCTGCGCATGGCCACCGGCTACAACAGCGCCAAGACCGGCATCGTTTTTGACAGTGAGACCGCGGGCGAAGGCATCACCCTCGCCGACGGCGTGACCTACAACACCGGCAGCCTCAAGCCCACCTGGGTCGCCCTTGAAGGCATCCTCGGCGTGAAGTTTGAGAGCAAATACCAGGGCAACGGCTCCGCTAAGGAGTTCGAGTACTGGAAAGAGCGCCTGAACGAGGTCGACATGGTCAGCGGTCCCGCTTCCACTCTGAGTGAGTACGGCGAGGTCGGTTCCCTGATCAATCTGGCCGAGTATATGGACTATCTGCCCAACTTTAAGGCGTACCTCGATGCCAACCCCATCGTGCGCCTCTCCATCACCGGCAACACCAAGACCGGCGCCATCTATTTCAGCCCCTACTTTGACGGCGTGAACGACATCGAGCGCATGCCCCTCATGCGCGTTGACTGGGTAGTGAAGCTGCTCGACGGCGAAGGCGAATTCAGCGCCGAAGCCTGCGGCACCACTGCCGCCCCCGTATACACCGCCTACATGCCCACCAGCGGCAAGGTTGAAATCGAAACTCCCACCGCAGACGGCACCGCGACCCAGATTCTGGTCAAGGACTATGACGCCTACGGCAACATCGTCGAAGTAATGAACGCCAAGGGCTCCATGACCGGCGTTGAAGCCGTGAACATGCTGCGCGCCTACATCGACGCCACCTACGGCGGATACTACGGCACTGCCCGCTCCAACCTCTTCATCGGTCAGGACGCCGCCTGGGACGCCGACGAGCTGGTAGCGCTGCTGCGCTGCGTGGTAGCCAACCCCCAGACCCTGAACGGCACCGATTCTGTGCAGGGCCTGTTCAGCCGTGAAGACAACAACACCCAGCGCCGCGTCGACCTGTTCCGCTTTGCCGGCCATCTGTTCGGCGTGCGCGGCATGGAGTCCCGCCAGGATTACCTGTACGTTGGCACCGACGGCGTGCTCCACGATGCCCGTCAGGAAGCGGACACCTACGCCGCCCTTGAGCGCATGAACGCCATGACTCAGGAAGGCCTGATTTCCATCGCCTATGTAGAGGAAGCCGCCGAGAGCAGCTCCACCTACCTAGAGAACGACCTGGGCTTCATGAGCTATGACTACAACCAGACCCAGACCATCATGAACGCCACCAAGCTGCAGCCCGAAGCGGGTGAAAAGTACATGGCCGTCATGGTGCCCGTGGCCCGCTGGTTCGACGGCACCGATGACAACGGCGTGTACATGCGCTTCACCGAGTCCTGGCGCTCCGTCAAGACCGACGGCTGGGGCATCTCCAAGGCTGGCGTCGAGGGCAATGCGGACAAGCTGAACGCCGCCCTGTCCCTGATCGACTACGCTTATTCCGAAAAGGGCCAGATCCTGATGAGCTACGGCCCCGATGCCTTCATCAAGACCAAGGCCGACGGTTCCTATGAAACCTTCCTGTTCAACGGCAAGGAAATGCCCGTGATCGCCGACGCCACCGCCGAAGAGCTGTG